>DLVP01000148.1 GCA_003445125.1 Oscillospiraceae bacterium
CCATGGACATCCGCACAAAGGATGCGGCGGTCGGGCATGAGGCGAAAATCGGCAGCATCAGCGGCGACGCCGTGTTTTACCTGATGAGCCGCGGCATGACCGAGGAGGACGCCAGAGCGTTGATCGTCAGCGGATTTGCGGACAACGTGTCCAAAGAACTGCCGGTGGAGTACGCGGTGGAAATGAACAATCTGATTCGTTTGGAAATGAAGGGAAGTATCGGATGATGGAACAAAAAAACATAAAAATCAATCAGCTTCCCACCCGCACATGGAATCGTTTGGGCGTCAATGACGCCGAGGTTTTGTGGGGCGAGCCTGTGCCTTCCGAGGCGGAGATTTTCACGGTGAAAGCGGGCGAATGTCCCGAACCCTTGCACGTAACGGCAGATGACGGGGGAGAGGCGTACAAACAAAAAGATCTGACGCTGACAGTCGAGGAAAACAGCACGGTTACCGTGTTTGAAGTATGTACGGCGGAAAAGCCGCTGCAGGTGCGGCTTTCCGTTGAATTGCAAAAAAACGCGAAGGTGCATCTGGTGCAGTTTCTGCATCCGACGGCGGCAATTCTGCGGCATGAAATGCAGGCAAACTGCGCGGAAAATTCCCGGTTTGAATTGATCAGTGTCCTGCTCGGACAGGGCGACATCTACACCGACGACCATGTGGTTCTGACGGGGAACGAAAGCTCCGTTTCGGTCGATTACGGTTATCTCGGACGGGAAAGCCGCACGGTGGATGTCAATTTGGCGGTCGATCATTTCGGCAAAAAAACAAATAGCGACATTCACGCCAACGGCGCGCTGGCGGATGCGGCGAAAAAGGTGTTTCGCGGTACAATTGATTTCAAAAAAGGTTCTTCCGATTCCGTCGGAAGCGAAAACGAAACGGTGCTGATGCTCGGAGACGAAGTGGTCAACAAGACCGTGCCGATCATTCTGTGCGCCGAGGAAAATGTGGACGGAAGCCACGGCGCCACCATCGGCGATCTCGACGAAGCCACGCTGTTTTATTTTGCCAGCCGCGGAATCGGCAGAGAAAAAGCCCAGGCAATGATGGCACGGGCGGCAATCGAACGATTGGCGCGTATGGCAGAGAATGCGGCATTTGAAGAACAAATTATGCAGGCGCTGAGCGATGATCTCAGGGACGGAGAATGATGATGGCAAAAGATTATAAAAAAGATTTTCCACTTTTTTCACAAAATGCGACGGTATATCTCGATAACGCCGCCACAGCACAGCGTCCGCAGTGCGTGCTTGACGCCGTGAACGATTTTTATTGCAATCATAACGCCAACCCTCTGCGCGGGATTTATGCGCTCAGCGTCGAAGCAACCGAGGCATTGGAAAACGCCCGTGCGGCGGTGAAAAACTTTATCGGTGCGGCACATTCCGAGGAAATCGTGTTTACCCGCAACACTACCGAGAGTCTGAATCTGGTTGCGTACAGTTACGGACTTTCCCATGTCCGTGCCGGCGACGAGATTCTGGTTTCCATCATGGAGCATCACAGTGACCTTCTGCCGTGGCAGATGGTTTGCCGGCAGACGGGAGCAACACTCAGATTCATGGAGTGCAAGCCGGACGGCTCGCTGGATCTGAATCGGGTGGAGACGCTGATCGGGGATCGGACGAAAATTGTGGCGATCACCCAGGTGTCCAATATTCTCGGACGGGAATATCCCGTGAAAGAGATTGCCGCAATGGCGCACAAAAAAGGTGCGGTGATTGTGGTGGACGGTGCGCAAAGCACCCCGCATCTTTCGGTGAATGTGTCGAAAATGGACGCGGATTTCTTTGCGTTTTCCGGGCACAAGCTGTACGGACCGATGGGAATCGGCGTGCTGTACGGAAAACGGGAGCTGCTTGACGAAATGCCGCCGTTCATGACGGGCGGCGAGATGATCGAATCGGTTTCGCGCGAGGGCGCGGTGTTTGCCGAGCTTCCGCACAAATTCGAGGCGGGAACCGTCAATGCCGCCGGATCGGCAGGNNCAGGACTTCATGCAGCAATCAATTATGTGCAGTCTGTCGGTTTTGAAACGATTCGCGAACGGGAACTGTCGCTTACGGCGGATACCATGAACCGAATGAGAAATATACCTGGCGTGCATATTATCGGCTCCGACGATCCGCGGGAGCATCACGGCATCGTCACCTTTACGCTGGATGGGGTGCATCCGCATGATATCAGTGAAATCCTTGCCGCGGACGGCGTGGCGGTGCGTGCGGGACATCACTGTGCCCAGCCGCTTCTGGAGCATCTGGGTGTTCACGCCACGGTGAGGGCAAGCTTTGCCTTTTACAACACACCGTCGGATGCGGATCGCTTGATTGAAAGTCTTTCCACGGTAAGGGAGCGTATGGGATATGGAAAATAGAAGCTTTTACAATGAAATTCTCACTGAACACAATCTTCATCCGGAGTTCAAACACGATCTTCCAGACGCGAATATTGTGCTTGACGGCGTGAACCCCAGCTGCGGCGATACGATTCAGCTGAAACTGAAAACCGACGGCGATGTCATCACCGACGGAGCTTTTGTCGGCGACGGCTGTGCAATTTCGCAGGCGTCTGCGGACATCATGCTCGGCATGGTGATCGGACGGAAAAAAGACGATGCTTTGCGCATGGGGGACATTTTCATGCGCATGATCCGCGGGGAAGCGTCGGAAGACGAAATCGAAAGTCTTGAAGAGGCTTCGGCACTGCGCGATATTTCGCATATGCCCGCACGGGTGAAATGTGCGATGCTCGGTTGGCGAACGCTTTCCGAAGCACTGAAAAATAAAAAATAAAAAATTCACAAAAAATGGTAGTTTTATGCCGAAAACTGTGGTATACTGTAACGGTATGGTCTGAAATCGGAAAACGGGCGGGGTAACTATGAATCTGATGCACATCAAATATGCCACGGTGGTGGCGGAGACGGGTTCGATCAATAAAGCGGCGGAAAAGCTTCTGATCGGACAGCCGAATCTCAGCCGTGCGATCAAAGAACTGGAAGCGTCGCTCGGTGTGACGATCTTTGACCGCAGCGCCCGCGGAATGCGTTTGACGCCGGAAGGCGAGATTTTCATGGGATACGCCAAGAGCATCCTCAAACAGGTGGATGCCGTGGAAAATGTATTCAAAAAAGACCGCACAGTCAAAAAACGTTTTTCGGTTTCCGTGCCGCGTGCCAGCTATATCAGCGAGGCATTCACCAATTTCACGAAACACCTGGACGGCGAGGATGAGGTGGAGGTTTTTTATAAGGAAACCAACGCCATGCGCACGATCAATAATGTATTGCAGGATGACTACAAATTGGGGATCATTCGATACGCAAAGGCGTATGATAAGTATTATAAAAATATGATGGAACTCAAGGGACTTAACTGCGAAGTGATCACAGAGTTCAAATATATCCTTGTAATGAGCCGCTGCCATCCGCTGGCAAACCGCGAAAAAATCGTTCTTGCCGACTTGCAGCCATTCACGGAAATTGCACATCCCGATCCGTTTGTGCCGTCGCTTTCTCTTTCGGAAGTGCGGCATGACGAACTGGCGGGACACGTGCGGAAGCGACTGTTCATTTTTGAACGCGGCAGCCAGTTTGATTTACTTTCGCATAATACCCATACATTTATGTGGGCGTCGCCGATTCCGGAAGAACAACTCACCCGGTACGGACTGGTAATGAAGCCATGCGAGGATAACGACCGGGAATATAAGGATGTCATGATTTATAATAAAAACTATTCTCTTTCCCCATTGGATGATTTGTTTATTTTTGAATTGTGCAAGTCGAAAAGAAGGCTTTTCGGCGAATCGTTGTGAGGAGGTAAGAAAATGATCGTTCAGATCTGCGTCGGCTCGTCCTGCCATCTGAAGGGTTCGGAAAAATTGGTGGAGCTTTTTCAGAAAGCCGTGGCGGAACATCATCTGGAAAACGATCTGACGCTCGCGGGCAGCTTCTGTACCGGAAGATGCAACCGTGAAGGCGTGACAATTTCAGTGGATGATGATGTATATGTCGGAGTGACACCGGAAAAATTTGAGGAATTTTTCCGCGACAAAATTCTCAACCGCCTGCCGCAGACAAATTGAGCGGCTATGTAAAAAGCGCAAGAAAGCTATAAAAAAACGGCAATTCCCAACCGTGGAAAAACGTGATATACTTCTATACAGGAAAGTGTTGGAGTTCCGACAAACGGCTGGCTTCAGCCGTTATTCTTCCGGGGTATATCGATCTGTGGTTTACTGATAAAAGTGTAGAGAATTTTCCGCCGCTCTTCGGGCGGAGGAAAGTTAAATATAATATGAAGGAGATTTTTGTATGACCACCAATCAAACTGTGTTGAAGTGGCTGGATGAAGTCAAAGAACTTGTCAAGCCGGATAAGGTTGTCTGGATCGACGGCAGCGAGGAGCAGCTCAATGCACTGCGCCGCGAAGCAGTGGAATCCGGCGAAATGATCAAACTGAATGAAGAAAAACTGCCGGGATGCTACCTGCACCGCACGCTTCCCAACGATGTGGCGCGTGTCGAGGATCGTACTTTTATCTGTTCCCGTGAAAAAGAGAACGCAGGTCCGACCAATAACTGGTGCGAGCCGAAGGAAATGTACGAGAAACTGTTCAAGATTGCCCGCGGATCGTATATGGGACGCACCATGTACATTATTCCGTATTCCATGGGACCGATCGGCTCTCCGATTGCAAAAATCGGTATTGAAGTCACCGATTCGATCTATGTCGTGCTGAACATGGCAATCATGACCCGTGTCGGCGCAAAGGTAATGGAAGTACTGGGCGACAGCAATGACTGGGTGCGCGGACTGCACTGCAAGTGCAACGTCGATCCGGAGAATCGCTACATCTGCCACTTCCCGGAGGACAACACCATCATCTCTGTCAACTCGGCTTACGGCGGAAACGTGCTGCTGGGCAAAAAGTGCTTTGCTCTGCGTATTGCGTCGTATCAGGGCTGGAAAGAAGGCTGGATGGCAGAGCATATGCTCATCCTGGGACTTCAGAATCCGAAGGGCGAGATCAAATATATCGCGGCGGCGTTCCCGTCTGCTTGCGGCAAAACCAACCTGGCAATGCTGATTCCACCGGAATATCTGCG
>DLVP01000045.1 GCA_003445125.1 Oscillospiraceae bacterium
TTCGGGCGGACAGAAACAGCGCTTGTCCATTGCCCGTGCCATTGCGAAAAAACCGGATGTGCTGATTTTTGACGACAGCACTTCCGCACTGGATTTCAGCACGGAAGCGCGCCTGCATCGGGCATTGCGCGAAAATCTTTCGGAAACGACGGTGATCGTCATTGCCCAGCGTGTGGCAAGCATCATGCACGCCGACCGGATTCTGGTGCTGGACAACAACACCGTGGCGGCAAGCGGCACGCATGAGGAGCTGCTGAAAACCAGTCCGGTGTACCGCGATATTTATCAGTCTCAAATGAAAGCGGGGGATCACGATGGTACAGCAGAATAATCAGAATCGCCCGCAGGTGAACCTTCGTCCGGGACGCGGACCCGGCGGACCGCACGGTCCGATTATGCGGGAAAAGCCGAAAAATTTCAAAAAAACCTTCGGACGGCTGCTTCGGTATATTGCGTCGGGAAAATACATCTTTTTCGCGTTGGTCATTATTCTGGTGATTATCACGGGACTGTCGCTGGCAGCGCCGTTGCTTCAGGCGGACGCGATCGATATGATCCGTTACGACAATGCCACCGGTCAGATCAGCGTGGATCATCAAGGACTTTTGCGGATGCTGGCGCTGCTTCTCGGAGTGTATCTGCTGTCGGCAGTGATGACCTATCTGCAAAACATTTTTTCGGCAAAGTTGTCGCTTTCCACCGTCAAAAAGCTGCGCAACGACCTGTTTCACAGCATTGAACATCTGCCGATCCGCTATATTGACACGCATCAGCACGGCGACCTGATGAGCCGCATGACC
Organism: Oscillospiraceae bacterium; assembly: GCA_003445125.1. Taxonomy (GTDB): domain Bacteria; phylum Bacillota; class Clostridia; order Oscillospirales; family Ruminococcaceae; genus UBA11540. Next base: position 801 of record DLVP01000045.1, read on the forward strand.
AACGATGTGGAAAATATTTCCAATACGATTTCTCAGTCGGTTGCCTCTCTGTTTTCGGGAATCATCACACTGGTGGGAACCTTGGTCATCATGCTGGTCAAAAGTCCGCTTCTGACCTTGGTCAGCCTGCTGACCGTACCGCTCACACTGTTTGTGTCCATGAAAATGGCGGGCTTTATGCGCAAATTCTTTCTGAAACAGCAGTCCACATTGGGCGCGCTTAACGGAAATATTGAAGAAAAAATCACAGGTTATAAAACTGTGGTGGCGTTCGGAAAAGAAAAGGATGCCGTGCGGGAGTTCGGCGAGCTGAACGGCGAACTGAAAACCATCGGCATCAAGGCGCAGGTGTTCGGCGGTCTGATGGGACCGATCATGAACGTCATCGGCAACCTCGGCTATCTGATCGTCGCGGCGACGGGCGGCTGGCTGGCACTCAATGGAGACACCATCGGCGCGGCAATTTCCGTGGGAACGATTCAGGCGTTTTTGCTGTATATTAAGCAATTCAACCGCCCGATCAATGAAATCGCCAACCAGTACGCTAATATCATGACCGCTATTGCCGGTGCGGAACGTGTGTTTGATGTCATGGACACCAAACCGGAAGACGAGGGCGGAAAGGTGCCGCTCGGCGATGTACGCGGAGATATCTGTTTTGAGGATGTGTATTTTGCCTATAATCCCGAAGAACCCGTGCTTCAGGGACTGAATCTGAAAGTAAAGGCAGGACAGAAAATCGCCGTCGTAGGAGCGACGGGTTCGGGCAAAACCACCATCGTCAACCTGCTGACCCGATTCTATGATACCGATCGCGGTCGGATTACGGTGGACGGCAAGGATATCCGCGAAGTGCCGAAAGAGGAACTGCGGCACAACATCGCGATTGTGCTGCAGGATACGGTACTGCTGTCGGACACCATTGCTACCAATATCCGTTACGGCAAACTGGACGCCACGGATGAACAGGTGAGAAAAGCGGCTCAGACGGCAGAAGCGGACAGCTTCATCGACAAGCTGCGGGATGGCTATGACACCGTGCTGACCGGTTCGGGTTCGGCGCTGTCGGGCGGACAGCGGCAGCTGTTGGCAATTGCCCGTGCCGTGCTTGCCGACCCGAAGATTCTGATTTTGGATGAGGCGACCTCTTCGGTGGACACCCGAACGGAAATGAACATCCAGACCGCGATGGCAAAGCTGATGGAAAACCGCACCAGTCTCATCATCGCACACCGCCTGTCCACTATCCGCGACGCGGATATGATCGCGGTTATTGCCGACGGAAAAGTGGCGGAAGCGGGCAATCACGAAGAACTTCTGGCAAAAAAAGGACATTATTATACACTGTATCAGAACCAATTTGCAGGACTCAGAACGTAAAGGAGAGTTTTATGAAAATTGCAGTTATCACCGGCGCCAGCTCCGGCATGGGACGGGATTTTGCCCGACAGCTGGATCAAACGGGAAACTACGAACAGCTTTGGGTGATCGCACGCCGCGAAGAACGGCTGCTGACGCTGAAGGAAGAACTGAAAACACCGGTGAAGGTGTTTCCGATGGATCTGACAAAGCAGGAGGATCTGGAGCGCTATGCCGCCGAACTGGAAAAAGAAAAACCGCAGGTGTTGACCTTGGTCAACGCCGGCGGCTTCGGAAAATTCGGCAGAGTGGAGCAGATTCCGCTGTCCGATTGCATGGGAATGATCGATGTGAACTGTAAAGCATTGGTCAGTATGACACAGCTGACCTTGCCGTATATGGAGCGGGGCAGTGCGGTGATCGAGCTGGGGTCGCTGTCGGCGTTCCAGCCGGTGCCGTATCTGAATGTCTACGCGGCAAGCAAGGCATTTGTTCTCAGCTATTCCCGCGCGCTGAACGTGGAGCTGAAACCGCGGGGAATCCGTGTGATGGCGGTGTGTCCGGGTTGGGTGAAAACGGAGTTTTTCGACCGTGCGACAAAAACCAGCAACGATGCCGTTACGTACTACAACGTGTTCTCCGAATCGGCGGATGTGGTGCGCACGGCACTGCGCGACCTCAAACGCGGAAAAGATGTGTCGGTGCATAACTTCCGTGTGCGTGCGCAGGTACGGCTGGTCAAACTGCTGCCGCACAAATGGGTCATGAACATCTGGATGAAACAGCAAAAGCACGGTTAATCGCCGCTTCTTTCACGCCGCGCGACTTTTCGGAAGTCGCGCGGCGTGACGCCGTATTTGCGGCGGAAAAGACGGGAAAAATAGTTCGGGTCGTCAAAGGAACACGCTGCGGCAATTTTTCGGATTCCGTCCCCCGTGCTGCGCAGCAGCTGCGCGGCGTGCGAAAGGCGCAGGTCGCGAAGGTGCTCGGTGACCGTCATGCCGACGTCGGCACGGAATTTGCGGCAGAAAGCCGCTTCGGTGTAGCCGAACGTCTGCGCAAGTCCGCGGCAGGTCAGCGGCTGCGAAAGGTTTTCTTCCATATACAGGAGGATCCGCTGCGAAAATTCGTCGTCGGTCAGCACGGGAAAACGGTTTTCGGGCGCGTCGGCATACCGCGACATCAGCGTGCCGATCAGCAGATAGAGAAACCCCGTCACGGTCTGCACGTTGGAATCAGGACTTCTNNGAAAGATGATCCAACAGGGAAGCAAGCCCGGGATCACGAATGCAGTGACGCAATTGAGACAATTGCTGAAAGGAGAAACCGAACAGATCGGTGTCGAACATGAATACGCGGTAGGAAACGCCTTCGTCGCCCGCAGTGCCTTCGTGACAACAACGCGGAGGAAAAACCACGGTGTCGCCGTTTTCGGCGGCATAGGAAATGCCGTCCACAACAAAATTCATGCTTCCGCGGTCGATCCGCAGAATCTCCATGCGTTCGTGCCAGTGATTGTGAAAACAGGGGCGGTTTGCCTCGGGCGAAAAGGACAAAATCCGCAGTCCTTTTTTTCCGTAAATCACGGGAGTGAGCTCTTTTAAATAGTACGCCTGTGCCATAGTACCCTCACAAGACAAAAATGTGCGAAAATATGTTAAAATCGTGCTATTTCATTATACAGCATCTGTTATAATAAAGTCAAGAGGTGAGGCAAATGAAGATTGGCACTTGTGTCCATTTGAAGGAAATTTCCGAAATGGAAAAAGTCTTTGCCACCATGCAGAAACAGGGCTTTGACAACTGTCAGCTGATCTGCTGGGAACTTTCCCGCTATACCCGGGAAACGGCACAGGCAATTCTGAAACTGACAAAAACCTACGGTGTGGAAATCTCGGCGGTCTGGTGCGGCTGGAGCGGTCCGGCAAAGTGGAACTTTTACGAAGGTCCGCTGACACTGGGGCTGGTTCCGTCGGCGTACCGCGAACAGCGTGTGCGCGACCTTTGCAGAGGAAGCGATTTTGCGCGGATGCTCGGTGTGGATCGCGTGGTATCGCATATGGGCTTCATTCCCGAAGATCCCAATGATGCCCAATTCAAACCGTTCTGCGAAGCGGTGAAAAAGGTTGCCGACCACGCGAAAGAAAACGGACAGTATCTGATGTTTGAAACGGGACAGGAAACCCCCGTGACGATGCTGCGCTGTTTTGAAACGGCAGGCTGCGATAACCTGCGGGTGAACCTCGATACGGCAAACGTGATTCTGTACGGCAAAGCCAATCCCGCGGATGCGCTGGATGTGTTCGGAAAATGGGTGGCAGGCGTACATATGAAGGACGGCTTGTATCCGACCAACGGACACGACCTCGGTCATGAGGTGCGCATCGGGGACGGAAAGTGCGATTTCGGAAAAGTGCTGCGCAAACTCAAGGCTCTCGGTTACAACGAACCGCTGACAATTGAACGTGAAATCGGCGGCGAACAGCAAAATGTCGATATCCTGTATGCACGGGATTATCTGCAAAAAATTCTGAATGAAATGGCGGAGGAAGAAAAATGAAAGTAGCAATTGTAGGCTGCGGCGGAATTTCGCATGCGCATTTCAACAGCTGGAGACGCATGGAGGATGTCACGATCGTGGGCGTGTGCGATGTGCGTCCGGAATGTATGACAGAGTATGTAAACGCTTGTAAAGCTCATCCGTATGAGGATTGCAGAACCATGCTGGAGACGGAGAAACCTGATATTCTGGATATCTGCCTGCCGACGTATCTTCATGTCGAATACTCGTTGATGGCTCTGGAAATGGGCATCAACGTTGTCTGCGAAAAGCCGATCTCGCTCAAGAGAGAGGACGTTGCCCGTGTCTACGGCACGGCAAAGAAACACAACTGCAAATTCATGGTGGCACAGGTGCTTCGTTTCTGGCCGGAATTTTCGGAGTTGAAGGAAATTATCGAGACCGAGCGCTACGGAAAGCTCCTCAGCGGTGAAATGCACCGTTTGGGATACCGCCCGAATTGGAGCTGGAACGGCTGGATGACCAAAAAGGAACTCAGCGGTATGGTGCCGTATGACCTGCACATTCATGATCTGGACTGGCTTGTATATGCGCTGGGAGCTCCGAAGAGCGCGGTGCGTTACCGCACGGAACGTCCCGATCAGGATTTCCTGCACGCCGTGTATGATTACGGAGACTATTTCATCATGTGCGATTCTTCCTGGTTCAAGGGAAAGATTCCGTGGAACAGCGGCTTCCGCTTCCAGTTTGAAGAAGCGGTTGTGATCAATAACAACGGCAGCCTGGCAGTGTACGACAAGGACGGTACGGCACAGGAGGGAGTGGCAGCCGCCGATTCCGGTGTGCTGAATCTGCCGACCACCGATGCGTATTATAATGAACTGCGCTATTTCGCGGATTGCGTCAAAGAAAATCGCGATCCCGACCGCGTAAAGCCCGAAGAACTGGAAACCGTCATTGATTTGCTGAACGCGTTTTAATCAAAATCCTCCGCAGAAATTTCTGCGGAGGATTTTTCTATGCTTCCAGTGAAATGCCGGTGTAATAGTGCTTGAGAATTTCGTCAAAGGTCATTCCTTGGCGGGCGTAAAAATCGGCACCGTACAGACTCAGCCCCACAAAATGTCCCTGCCCGTAACAGCGGATTTCCGCCTGCTGTCCGTCGAAAACAATGTCAAAATCGGCGCTCGGCAGTTGAAAGAGCGCGCGGAATTCCTGCCCAGTCATCGTGAGATTGCCGATTTCGATCCCTTTGACCGTTCCCGCATCGGTGCGGCTGAGAATTTCGGCGGAGAGGTTTTCCAGCTCCGCTTTCGGGAAACGGGAAAGCACGACTTCACGGAAGCGGTCGGCGGAAAAGCACAGACGGTTTTCGGTAGCAGGAGCCAGTAAATCGCCCGCGCTTTCTGCGGATTGCAGATAGGCGACCTTTTGCCCCCATACGGCTTCTGCGGCTTCGGTCTGCCCCGCACAGAGGAAGAAAAAGGGCGCGAGGATCGGACGGTTCTGATACACCATGTATTTTGAACCGACCGCATCCACGGCTTGTTCGATCTTTTTTCGATAGGCTTCATAGCGGTCGCCGAAACGCTCGCGGGCTTGCGATTCGCTCAGATATCGGTCGGTGTCGATGATGAAATCGTAAGTCTGCAAATCGGGCTTGCGGCTGCGGTCATAGCACGCGTTGGTGTGGGCAATGACCGCCTGCGCTTTCAACGCTTCCGTGTGAAATCCCGGCTCGGTTTGTGCAAATACGGCGCCGATGAGAAAATCCCGCGTGGAAAGCGACAGGTCTTTCTGCGAGGAAGCGTCGCGCACAATCCATTCATCGTCCGTGCGTCCGGTGCTGCGGGAAAGAAGCCGCGGAAGAAAGGTGACAGCGAGCAAAAGGGTGAGATAAAGGCAGAGAATCTTTTTCATTTTTCCTCCGTAATGAATTTTAGACGTTTGAAAAATTCATTTTTGAATAAAATTTCGGACATAATGGCAAAATATCCCGTAAATTTTGCTGTTTTTTACAAAAAATCATGCAAATGCCCTTGACGTGCGCCGCCTACCGATGTATAATAAATAAGTATCATGATTCATGGGGTGGCGACGTATGGAGTATTGTGCTTCAATGGCAAGTATGTCCGATGAAGACAAAAAAGGTATTAAAATACTATGTGACGAGTTTCACAAGTATAACCATATCGATTCAAAATATTACGAACGG
>DLVP01000222.1 GCA_003445125.1 Oscillospiraceae bacterium
ATCATTGACAAACCTACACTGTGCGATTTTTTTACTTTTGGCATTATCGCCGAAGATGTTGAAAGTTTATGTGCGAATGTAACAAATACCGCAGACAAATTTTGTTTGAATATGGATAACTATTAGATTTTTGGGGAGGATTGAAATAAAAGTTACTTTTTTTGATTGACGACAGGTAAAAAGGAAAGTATAATAATAGTGTTCTATTCCAATCTTTTTTGAATATGGTTTTGGATTACGGTTCTTGATGGAGGTAACATAATATGTTTGTAAAAGAAGTCAGCGTAAAGAATCCCGAAGGACTGCATGCACGTCCGGCAACGTTCTTTATTCAGAAAGCCAATGAATACAAATCTTCCATTTGGGTGGAAAAAGAAGAGCGCAGAGTCAATGCGAAGAGCCTGCTGGGTGTTCTTTCTTTGGGCATCGTAAGCGGCACACCGATCAGAATTATTGCCGACGGTGCGGATGAGGTTGACGCTGTGGAAGGCTTGGTTGATTTCATCGAATCCGGTTTCAAGAGCAATCACTGAGACGACTTATTGCAGCACCACTGATTCCAGTGGTGCTTTTCTTTTGGGAGTTGTTATGATAAACGAACGTATTCCGTTTCTGAAAAATAAAGTCCGTGGTCTTCCGCTTTTGCCGGGTGTGTATATCATGAAAGACAGCAAAGGCGAGATTATTTATATCGGAAAAGCAAAAAAACTGAAGAATCGGGTTTCGAGCTATTTCAGAAATGTGGAGAAGCATACGCCGAAGGTCTACAAAATGGTGTCTCATGTCAACGATTTTGAGTATATTGTGACGGACAGCGAGTTTGAGGCGTTAGTTCTGGAATGTTCGCTGATCAAACTCCATATGCCGAAATACAATATTCTCCTGAAAGACGACAAAGGGTATCATTATATTAAAGTGTCCGATGAGCCGTACCCGCGCATTACGTCCGAAAAACAAAAAAGCGGATCCGGAACGTATTTCGGACCGTATGTGAGTTCTTTTGTAGCAAAACAGACGGTGGATGAGATCGTTAAAGCGTTTGGACTGCCTGTGTGCAGCCGTCGCTTCCCACAGGACATCCGAAAAGAACGTCCGTGTCTGTATTATCACATTAAACAATGTATTGCCCCTTGCCGCGGGACAATCAGTCAGCAGGAATATAGCGAGATTATTTCACAGGCAGTCATGTGTATAAAAGACGGGAGCCGCTCCTCTATTCAGTATTTGGAGCGCATGATGAACGATGCTGCGGAGAATCTTGAATTTGAAAAAGCAGCGGCATTGCGCGATCGGATTGCGGCGCTGAAAAAAGTCACCGAATCACAAAAAGTGATTCTTCAGGGTGAAAAGGATTTGGATGCCGTCGGGTTTGCGCAAAGGGGCAATGCCTTGTGCGCCGTGGTGCTGAAATTCCGAAAATCCCGTTTGACGGATAAGGAAGACTTTGTTTTTGACGAAACCGAGGATGTCGATGAAGCAAAGTCCGATTTTCTGCTGCGGTTTTACGATCAGGGAAGAGAAATTCCCCCGCAAATTGTCCTGCCGCAGTTTACCTGTGATCTTTCGCTGATTCAGAAATATTTGACCGAAAAGCGCGGCAAGAAAACGGTTTTGCAGACGGCATCCCGCGGGGAGATGCAAAAGATCGTCACTATGGCGTGCGAAAATGCAGCACAAAAACTGTCGGAAGAAAACAAAATGTCCGTACGGGAAGTGTCGGGATTGCAGGAACTCAGTAATGCGTTGGGAATGGCAAAACCTCCGGAATATGTGGAATTGTATGATATTTCCAACTTCGGAGAAACCACAGTCGTGGCAGGTATGGTAGTTTTTGAAAACGGTCAGCCCTTGAAATCTGCGTATAAAAAATTCACCATCCGTGATGTCGTCGGTCAGAACGATTACGGCAGTATGCAGGAGGTACTTTCCCGCAGAATCCGCCGCTATGACGAGGAAAAAGAGTCTGGAAAGGGCTTCGGGAAAAAGCCGGATCTGATTTTTCTCGACGGTGGAGAAGGTCATGTGAGGGCGATAAAGGCTGTTGTTGCGGGGACTTCGTTTGCGGATGTTCCGATCTACGGTCTGGTGAAAAACAATCGTCACCGCACACGCGCCATTTCGTCCGAAGGCGGAGAGATTGCACTGAATCCCACTTGTGAAGGATTTCGCATGATGACACGGATGCAGGACGAGGTTCACCGTTTTGCGATTTCTTTCAGCAGAAAGCAGCATACCAAAAAATCTTTGGGTTCCGCACTTACGCAAATTCCGGAAATCGGACAAACGCGTGCCAAAGCGCTTTTGAAGCATTTCGGCTCCATGCGGGCAATCAAGGATGCTACGGAGGAACAGTTGGCGCAAGCACCGGGAATCACCCAAAAGGCAGCACAGGAAGTGTACCGTTACTATCATTCATAAAAAAATCGGGCACCTGTTCAGGTGCCCGATTCAGCCTGTCAAAGAACACATGCTTTCGTTACGTGAAAACATGAGTTCTCTTTGCAACTGGGGAAAATATTGAAAAAAAGC
>DLVP01000054.1 GCA_003445125.1 Oscillospiraceae bacterium
CAGATACCGCCCCACGGGAACCCGCCGCAAAAGCGAGAACAGCACAAATGTTCCGATAAATTCGCCGAGCAGGGTCAACATATAGATTGCCCATGCTGGAAAATCGGTATATGTACTAAGCAAATAACCCACTGAAAGCAGCACCGGATAGTGCAGGATGTACCATCCGAAGCTTGCCTTGGTCATATAACCCGTAAACGCCGTTTCCTTATCATAATACCGTTTGAAACACCCGAAGATTGCCAGCACCGTTACCCACAGATATGCACAAGTGAGCAAATGTTTCAGGCACGCATCCTCTGTATAGTTCTTTCCATAGAAGAAAACGCCGTATGCCACCCCGAGAGCGATTGCCGACGCCAGCATCGGCAGCCGCATTTTTTCGATCCTCTCCTGTACTTCGTCATGAGTGAAGACATAATATCCGATCAGAAAAGCGGCAAAATAGACGCCGAAACGGTATGTTGTAATCACCGGCATATTCAGAATCTGCGACGCTCCCCAGATCGCAAAGCCCAGCGCCAACAGTACCGGAACGGTGGTTTTTCTTCCGAGGGCAGACAGTCTGTCCTGTTTATCGATCTTCCGAATCAGCACAAGCAGGCAGGAAAACAAAAACAGCAGTTGAATAAACCACAGCGGACCGATTCCCGAAAGCACGGAAATCGGATAGACCAACGGTGCGGGAATATAGGAAAGTGCGCCGCCCATCTTAATATTCAGATATCCCGTGACCCAGTGAATAACAAACAAGCCCAAGGTGGACGGCACGAGGAGCTTATCCGCACGTTCACGCAAAAATTCCTTATTTGTGCGTTTTTCCAGCGAATAGCGCGCACACATTCCCGCCGCCGCAAACAGCAAAACCATAAACCACGGATACACTATGCTGCAAAAGACATCGGCAAACGGCAAATTCTTTGCGTTGGGAATTCCCCCCAAAATTCCGAGATTGTTAAACAGATAGCCAACGTGATAAATCATCACCAGCACAACCGTCACCCAGCGGATATTGTCAAGATATGCTTTTCGTTTCATTGTTTACCTCCCGTAAAACGCTGCTTTAAGCCTTCATAAGCGTCCGTCAACAACCGACTGATCTGCTCTTCGTTCCAGTCCTCGTAAGAAGTTGCCATGATCGCGGCAATGCCGTGAACATACACCCACATTTCCACTTGGAACATCCGGGCGTCTTCCGGACTTATTCCGAGATTCTGCGCCAGCATCTTCACGCACGGTTCAATGCTCTCCCAATCACCCTCTTTGTTTTCCGAGGAACGGTCGCGCATATACAGACAGCGGAACAGCTGCGGTTCGTTTGCCGCAAACAGGATATACGCCATACCGATCGACTTGTAGGGCGGATACGGCGACGATTCGATATAGTTTTCCTGGTACCTTCTCTGAAAGTCTCCCACATATTCCAGCAGGTCTTTCCTGAGTTCCTCCATACTTTCGAAAATTCCGAAAAGAACCTTCGGAGAGGAATTCAAGCGTTCTGCGAGCCTTCGTGCCGTGACTGCCTCTATCCCCTTTTCACGGACAAGGTTCAGTGCCTCTTCCAGCACTTTTTCCCGACAATATCTGCTTTTTGGCGGCATAAACATTCTCCTTTCGTAGGGAAACATATGTTTCGCAACGTGTGTTTCCTATTATAGTGTCTTTTCCTGTGTTTGTCAAGAGAATTTGAAGGTTTCTCTTGTCCTTTGAGAAAAAATGGTATATAATGAAATGGTTTCAGAAATAAAGGAGATAGATCATGCTTCCAAAAAAGAATGACATCGTTCGTTTAACGATAACCGCAATGTCCAGCGACGGAAACGGTATCGGAAAATCGGACGGATATACCGTCTTTGTCCCCATGACCGACATCGGAGACACGGTCGATGTGTTGCTGTTGAAAGTGACAAAACAATATGCCGTCGGAAAAGTCGTGAAAATGATTGCCGCCTCGGACAACCGCATCGAAAACGACTGTCCCGTTTACACACGCTGCGGAGGATGTTGTTTCCGCCATATTTCCTATGCACAGGAGCTTCTCTACAAAAGAGAATTTGTGCTGAATAACTTGCGTCGCATCGGCAAGCTCTCGGTCGATGTGGCTCCCGTCACACCTTCGGACAGTGACTGTCGTTACCGCAACAAAGCGGTTTACCCCGTAGCGCGCGACCGCGACAATCACGCGCAGATCGGGTTTTATTCCCGACGTTCGCACCGTGTCGTTCCCTGCGAGGACTGTCGGCTGCAACCGGCTGTTTTTTCGGAAATCGTCAAAAAACTGCAAGTGTTTTTTGAACAGACAAACTATTCCATTTACGATGAAGCCACTCACTGCGGGGTGCTGCGGTATCTTTATCTGCGCCGGGGTGCGGTCAGCGGCGAAATTGCCGTCTGCTTTGTCATCAATGCCGCCAAGCTCCCGCTGCAAAACGAGCTGATCCGTCTGCTCACCGAAAATTTCCCTGACATCTCCGGCATTTTTACAGTCATCAACCGTGAACCGGGAAACGCGATTCTGACCGATCGAATCTCTACCGTCTACGGGAAGCCGACCGTTTCGGATGAATTGTGCGATGTCCGGCTCAACATTTCCCCGCTGTCTTTCTATCAGGTCAATCATTCCACGGCACAGAACATCTACCGCAAAGCCGCGGAAATCGCCGATCTGAAGTCAACCGACACGCTGATTGACCTTTACTGCGGAACCGGCACGATCGGACTTTCCATGGCAAAAAAGATCAACCGTCTGATCGGTGTGGAAATCATTCCCGCCGCCATTGAAAATGCGAAGGAAAATGCCCGTCTCAACGGCATTACCAACGCAGAATTTCTCTGTGCAGATGCCAAAGATGCGGTTTTGAAATTTTCTGAAAATAAAATTCATCCCGACGTCATTGTTCTTGATCCTCCGAGAAAAGGATGCGATCCGTCGGTTATCGAATGTGTGCATCGTATGAATCCCGACCGTGTGGTCATGATTTCCTGCGACAGCGCCACCTTTGCCCGCGATCTGGCAGCTTTTGCCGAATACGGTTATCACACCGACACCGTCTATCCCTTTGATATGTTTCCTCGTACAAACCACGTGGAAACGGTCGCTCTTTTGTGCCGACAAAAGACGGGGCACCGAACGAATCCGAATTTCGAAGGTACTGCCGGCGAAACGGTACCGATGTCCGACAAGTAATTTAAGAAAATCTAAATTTTTCATGCAGCCGTTGCAATTTTCTTTGAAAAATGCTACAATCAACCGTGTATGAATCAAATATAAGGAAGGCTTTTTATGTATCATGCTGCTCGCTATGCTTCCCCGACCTTTCGACGTCGCGGGGGCTTTGCTTCTTTTGCTTTGCTGTTTTTTTTCTATTCCGCTTTTGTTTTTTCGGAACTGGTTTTGCGTGCGGCAACCGTGCCCGCCTTTTTCGGAATCGGTCTGCTGTACCTATTTCTCTTTTCCCTGCCCCCGGCTTTGTTCTGTTTCGGGCTTTGCAAAATCTTTTCGGAAAAGGTCAACCGGATCCTTTCGGTGATTTTCACTGTGCTGATTCTGGTCGGCTATGACTCGCAGCTCATTTATTACGGTGCTTTCAAAACCTATTACAGCGCATATTCCTTTACGCGTGCGGGACAGGCAACCGACTTTGTTTTTGAGACCTTACTCGTGATCAAAAACATGATTTTTCCGTTTCTTTTGCTCTTTATTCCTCTCGTGGTAATGATTATCCTCCTCAAAAAGGCAAAAGGAATTTTTGAGCACCACACCAAAGCCCCGATTATCGCCGCCGTCGCCATGGTGATTACCCATTGTCTTGCCGTTCTTTGCACCTTTGTCACCGGACGCGGCATTTTCTCCCCCTACGATCTGTATTTCCAGACTTCGTCGCTGAACCAGTCGGTGGAGCAGTTGGGAATGTTCACTTCTTTCCGCATCAACATTCAGCGGCTGATTTTCGGCGAACCGGACATTCATCTTCCCGACGATACAGATTCCTCCGCTACGGAGGACAACTCTTCCGAAGAGGAAATTCCCGTGGACAATCCCACCGTGTACAAACCGAACACGATGGATATTGATTTTGACACTCTGATTGCCAACTGCACCGATGATACGATTCTGAAAATGCACAAATACTTCAAAAACGCCGAAATAACCATGACCAACGACAAAACCGGCATTTTTGAAGGGTGCAACCTGATTTATATCACCGCAGAAAGCTTTTCTCCTTATGCCATTGATAAAGATCGCACACCGACGCTGTACAAGATGATGACCGAAGGGTATCAATTTACCAATTTTTACACCCCCGGCTGGGGCGTCAGTACGCTGGACGGCGAATATGTCAACTGCCTCGGACTCATTCCGAAGTCCGGTGTCTGGAGCATGAACCGTTCTTCCAAAAACCTTCTGCCGTTTGCACTCGGCAATCAGTATCGCAAACTGGGATTCCAGACATTTGCCTACCACGATCACACCTTTGATTTTTACGGTCGTGACGAGTCTCACCCCAACCTCGGCTATACCTATAAAGCTAAGGGAAACGGATTGGACGTTAAAGGCACATGGCCCGAATCCGATCTGGAAATGATTGACAAAACAACTGCGGAATACCTCAACGGCAACCCGTTCCACATCTATTATCTGACCGTCAGCGGACATATGAATTACACCTTTATCGGTAATTCCATGGCATCCAAAAACCGTGATCTGGTGCGCGATCTTCCGCTGTCGGAAGAGTGCCAGGCATATCTTGCCTGCAACATCGAGCTGGACCGCGCAATGGAGCTGCTGCTTGCCCGTCTGGAAGAAGCGGGACAGGCGGAAAACACCGTGATTGTCATTCAGCCGGATCACTATCCCTACGGTCTGTCCAAAGAAAGCATTGACACCTTTGCCGGTCACGAAGTGGAAGAGAATTTCGAGCTTTACAAAAGCGTTCTCATCGTGTACAAGAAAGGCATGACCCCTCAGGTCATCGACCGTCCCTGTGCCAACATGGATGTTTTGCCCACGGTTTCCAATCTGATGGGACTGGAATTTGATTCGCGCCTGCTGATGGGAAAAGACATTTTCTCGGATTCCGATCCGCTTGTGATTTTTGCCAACCGCAGTTGGATCACCGACAAAGCGATGTACAACCAGGAAACCAAGGAAGTGACTTCGCTGACCGGTGAAGAAATCAGCGAGGAATACATCAAAAGCATCAACAACATTGTGCAGGCAAAATTCCTGTATTCCGCAAAAATTCTTGAAAATGATTATTACCGCATCCTCTTCGGAGATTCCGATTGATTGATTTTTTCGACGCAAGCGCCCGACGAATGTCGGGCGCTTTTTTGCATAAAAAAGCGGTGATGAGAAAAAATAGAAGTAATCTATGCAAAAGGGTGCGAAAACAATGGCTTCTGCAAAAGAAAAAAAGGCCTATCTTCAGCAGACGCTGCAGGGAAATTTGGGGATGGTACGGGACAAACTGGCGGGAACCTCCGACCTGTTGATCCGGGAGATCACCGTCTCGGACATTCCGGTCGGTCTGGTGATGTGTGAAGGCATGATCAATGTACAAACCATGGCGGAAATTCTGATTGAGCCGCTGTGTGCCTTAAAGCTGCCCGACAAAGACCCGCACAAACTCCTGGACTGGATTGAAAACCGATGGGCTTTAGCCGCAGATCAGGCAGTGATCTACACACTG
>DLVP01000018.1 GCA_003445125.1 Oscillospiraceae bacterium
TAACTTTTTGGGGTCACTTCAGTTTCTTTGTGCGGTCGTTTTTGGTGTTACGGCTGGAGCCTCGGCGAGGTTCTCTGCGGGTGCAGTGAATCGAAAAATCCGTTCACTGCGCCCACAGACGGTATTCCTCCGACAATACATAGTCGGGAACGGCTTCCTTGTGCGCCACCACAATGCCGCTCACGGCGGCGGCGCGCTTCATGCACTGCTCCAACGGCTCACCGACAAGGTGTCCCGTCAGCCACGCGGCGGAAAAGCTGTCCCCCGCGCCGACGGTGGATACCACCGTATCTCCCACGGACGGCTGTCGGTATCGGTCGCCGCTGACGGCATTGTACGCAAAGGAGCCGTCCTTTCCGAGTGTGACAAGCACGATTTTTATGTTTCGGTAAGCGGCAGCAATCGCCTCGGCGATTCCGCACGGCGTGTTTTCTCCCGGCAAATATCCTGCGAGCGTGCGCATGGCGGTTTCTTCCTCCATGCTGATTTTCAGAACCGTGGCATGAGAAAGGCAATAACTCACCGAATCCGCGTCGTAACAGCCTTCCCGCAGGTTGACGTCGCAAAAAATCTCCCCGAACGGGCATTTTTCCGCAACTGCCCGCACCGCGCGTCCCGAAATCGGGCTTCTCTGCACCAGCGTTCCGAAACAGAGCGCGTCGAAATGCTCCGCGGCTATGTGCGCAAGCACCGCATCGTCCGCGGTGAGACGGTCATACGCCGTGTCGCGCAGAATTTCATACACGGGCAGCCCGTTTTCATTAAGACGAACCGTACACTGCCCGGTCGAAAACCCGTTTTTTTGCACATAGCGGGTCGCCACGCCGAAATCGTCGAGCGCCCTGACGGCATCCCGCCCCAACCCGTCGTCTCCGACTGCGGACAAAAGCGCGCTTTCGGCGCCGCACCGCACCGCGTGCGCAGCAAAATTCAGCGGCGCGCCGCCGATGGTTTTCTTGTCGGGGTACACGTCCCACAAAATTTCTCCGACAGCGAGAATCTTCTTTTTCATCCTGTTTCACTCCCGCAGGTATAAAATAGATTCGACGGTGTACGTACCGTGCCGTACACCGTCGAACGGCGGCAAAACGGGACCCCGTTTTGCCACTTTCCTTCACTCAATATTTGTCCCAGCTCTGCGCCCAGTCTTCGCCCCAGATCGTGGCGGGATCAAAGACCTCCGCTTCCCAGCCCGCGCCGAACACCTTTCCGTCCGCATTGTACGCCAGCCCGTCCTCGCCGAGGGCGTAACCGTCGGGAACGGCAAAATACTCGGTGCCGTCAAAGTACCACAAACGACCGTCCTGCGTGAGAAATTCCCGATTTTCGATGTCCGCGTACTCCGCCGCGTTGCCGTCTTTGTAGAACACCCCGCTGAACGTGCCGTCGGGCGTCTGCGTTTCGCTCGGGAAAAAGAACAGCTCAAAACTGCACCCGTCGGCGCTGATGCGCGGGTATGCAAAGCCGTTCAGAAACAGATACGGACCCTTGCCGTCGTCCTTGTTGGAAATCGTTCCGCCGAACATCGACTCCGTCGTGCAGGCGATGTATTGCAGCCGCTCGGTGTCAATCACCAGCGTCTCGCCCAGCGCGTTCTGCCAGATGCCGTCAAGCATTTCTGCGGAAAATACGGGCAGATCGCTGTCGGCGCGCGTGAAGCTCAAGCCGTCCAAACTTTCGCCCTTGCCGCTTCCTTCCTGCCGCAGAATAAAGCCCGATTCGTCCGCCTCAAAATCATAAAGGAAATTGTCAAATTCAAGACGAAGTACGCCGTCGTCACTGTACATCGCGCCGGTGCCGATTCTTCCGTACCAAGTGCGGTAGACGTAAAGATTTTCCTCCACGTCCAGCGACAGCATATTTCCCTCGCCGTCGATCCACGTGCCCGCCAGNNNATTCCTCCGCCGCCATCGCCATGCGGCTGTTTTCGCTGCTTGATTCGCCGCCCGAACCGCAGGCGGTCATCCCGACTGCCAGACAAAGCCAGCAGAGCAGGGCAATTCGTCTGATGATTTTCTTCATCCCAATCCTCCGTTATTTCTCACTTTGTCCCAAGACCGACGACTCGTCGGCACTGAACACATAGCTTTCGCCGTCCCAAAGCCACACCATGATCATCGTGTCGCCGTCACTGAGAAGAAATGTCAGACAAATGTCGCTGTTTCCGTCGCCGTCACGGTCGGAGAAATCCGCGCTCTGATACGCGTTCCAAGAATCGGGCACCGCCATCGGGTATTCCACGGAACAAACCGCCGTCTGCACTTCGGAATCTTTGTAAAGCACCGCGCCATTTTCATGCACGCAGAGCAGCACCGTCTGCATTTCGCCGTTTTGGATCAACTCGCCGCTGTCGCGGACGATGCCCGTCGTGCGCCAGTCGCTTCCCGCCGTGTCCGATTCGGTATTCACAGCGCCGCACGCCGCAAGACTCACACAAAGCAGAACCGCAAGCCATTTTGTCAGATGTTTCATGTTTTCCTCCGCAAATTCCGGGATCGGTTAATACTCGTCGGTTTCGTCCAACTTCGTAAACGTGCCGAAGGATTCAACCGTCAGCGCGCCGTTCTCGTCGAAAGAGCAGCGGTAGCCCTTGCCGTCCAGATCGTTGTAGGCATAAACATAGCCGTATTTTTCCACATACTGCATATAGGCGCTCGCTGCCTGATTGTCGCCGAGGTAAATTTCAAAGATGACGCTGTTTTCCTCTGCCAAATTCGCCTCCAGATACCCGGCTTCCTCCGAAGTCCAAGCCCCCAGAAAATCGCTGTAATCGGTGGTGTCATCGTACTCCTTGACCATGTCGTCGATCACGTTCGGCGCCTGTTTTTCTCCGCAAGCCGCAAAACCGAGGCACAGCACGGCGGCAAGCAAAATTCCCAAAAACTTTTTTATCGAAAAATTTCCTTTAATTATTATGGATTTCACAGACGGGCGTCGCCCCTCCTGAATCTATTATAACAGTTGCCCCTTGGAAAAGCAAGAAAATTTTCCCAATTGCCTTATCCCTTCCGCACAAATCCCTCGGCAATGAGGGCGCCGTCGGGGAAGTTTTCCGCCGAATTGTCGGCAAGATTGTATACCGCTTTTCCCTGCCGCCGCGCCATGTTCGTGTATTTCGCGGCGCCGCCGTAGGAGCTGATCACATAGGAGATCACCATGTCGGAATCCTTCAGCATACAGCGGTTGCGGTAGTCGATTCTGAAGCGCGGATAGGCGTATTCCCAGCCGTCAAAAAGGATTTTTTCAAACGGCACGTCGAAATCGTCTTTTTTCACAAAGGTGTACAGCGCGGCATAGCAAACAATGTCGGGATAGGATTCCTTGAGCTTGAAAAGCGTGTGCTTGACCAGAGAATCAAACTTTCCCTGACTGCCCACATAGAATTTCCGCACGCCGTCCGCTTCGATCACGTGTTTCAGCAGCGATTCAAGACGCGGCGCGACGGAATCGGGTGTGTCGTGATGCCCGAAAAAGGTACAGGTCATTTTAAAGGCTCCTTTTTTTGCATGAAATATCAGATTTTTTTCTTATAAATTATACGCTTGCTTTAAATATAAGTCGATTGCTTCGTGTATCGTGCAGTATTTTCTTTCAAAATCTCCTATACTACCTTTAGAGGAGAGATATCCGCATGAGACAAGAAGCCGCCTTCAAAAATCGCGACCGCTTTGTGCAATTGGGAATCACCATTTCCGTTCTTCGCAAAATGCGCGGAATGTCGCAGGAAACGCTTGCCGCCAAGGCAATGATGAGTCGGTCGCATTTAAGCGCGATCGAAGCGCCGAACATTGTGCGTCCGTTTTCACTGGAGATTCTGTTCAATATTGCCGACGCGCTGGACGTTGAACCGGGAGACTTGCTGAACACGGCAATGATTCCCGATGAAATCATCAACAAAAAACACTCGGATTGATTTTGAAAAAGCAATAACCGCAAGAAGGTCCGAAAGGACTTTCTTGCGGTTATTACTGCAATTCGAAGTGGATAGGATGTGAGGTTCCACTTCAAATAAAAACGAGGGTTTGACAGGACAATCCATTTTCAGAACCTATCGCTGTCTTAATTATTATACATCTGCTGACCAATTAAGTCAATAGCATACCAAAAAATATTTATTAAATTTTGCATACACAACGGAGGACAATCATGGGAAAAGAAGTAAGCTGTCAGAACCGTGATCAATTTATTCAATTGGGAATTGCCATTGCAACCCTGCGCCGTATTCGCGGAATGTCACAGGAAAAACTGGCTGAGAAAGCCGGCATCAGCCGCTCGCTCCTTAGCAATATCGAAGCGCCGAACCTCGCATACAGCTTTTCACTCGACGTGCTTTTCAATGTGGCACGGGCGCTGGACGTACCGCCCGAAAAACTGCTCGTCGCATCGGTTCTCCCCGGCGAAATTCTCAACAAAAAACACCCGGATTGATGAAATCGGATGAATTAAAAAACCGATTGATAACCGGATCGATTGAAAACAGATTGGTAACCGGGTCGATTGAAAAACATGATGGAATAAAAAACGGGATTTGTTAAAAAACAGGATGGATTAAAAAAACCAGCCGCGGGAAAGTCCTTTTGGGACTTTCCCGCGGCTGGTTCATTGAAAAAGGACGCTCCCGCGAACATTTTGGCTCAAAACCAATAACTATTCGTTTATTATAATAGAAATATTCCTGTTTGTATTTATTTTCAGTGTTTCCAACACCAAAAATTCGCACGTTTTCCTTTCTGTGGCAGAACAGCTGGTCACCGATAGGCTGCCCTCTTTCAAAGAGGGCAGC
>DLVP01000150.1 GCA_003445125.1 Oscillospiraceae bacterium
AAAGAAAAAGTCATGAACGCCGCAAAAGCATATGAATCCCGCGGTGCGGTACTGGTTCCCATTTCTCTGCCAAGCACGCCGTATGCACTATCGGCATATTACATCATTTCCTCCGCGGAGGCCTCTTCCAACCTTGCCCGTTTTGACGGGGTGAAGTACGGCTATCGCACACCGGAATATTCTTCTCTTGCCGAAATGTACGAAAAAACGCGCAGTGAAGGCTTCGGTTCAGAGGTCAAGCGCAGAATCATGCTTGGTACCTTCGTGCTTTCGTCCGGCTATTACGATGCCTATTACAAGCGCGGAAAGCTGCTGCAGCGTGCAATCACGCAGGAATTCTCCGACGCATTTGAGAGTTGTGACGTCATCCTCACGCCTACCTCACCGAACACTGCCTTCAAATTCGGCGAAAAAACCGGAAATCCATTGGAAATGTATGCTTCCGACATTTGCACCGTCACAGTGAACATCGCCGGTCTTCCCGCAATTTCCGTTCCCTGCAAAACCTCGGAAAACGAGCTTCCCGTCGGAATGCAGCTGATCGCGCCGAAATTCGGCGAGCAGATGCTGTTTGACACGGCGTTCTCTTATGAAGAAATCATCGGGTGAGGTAAAAACATATGAAGTATGATGTTGTAATCGGTCTGGAAGTCCATGCCGAGCTTTCTACAAAAACAAAAATTTACTGCTCCTGCGAAAACACATTCGGAGCGGAAGTCAACACCAAGTGCTGTCCGATTTGTTCCGGTATGCCCGGAACACTTCCGACACTGAACAAAAAAGTGGTGGAATACGCTGTGCGTGCCGGTCATGCGTTTCACTGCCACATCAACACCGTCAGCAAGCAGGATCGGAAAAACTATTTTTATCCCGATCTTCCAAAGGCATATCAGATTTCCCAATTTGACATTCCGCTCTGCGAGCACGGATATCTGGATGTAATTCTCAACGAAAACGGCGATCAGAAGCGCATCGGCATCACCCGCATCCACATTGAGGAAGATGCCGGAAAGCTGCTGCACAACGAGAGCTTTGCGGGTTCGCTTGCCGACTATAACCGCTGCGGCGTTCCGTTGATTGAAATTGTCTCCGAACCGCTTATGCGCAGTTCCGACGAAGCAAAGGCATATCTGGAGGCGTTGAAAGCGACGCTGCAATGCATCGGTGTTTCCGACTGCAAAATGCAGGAAGGCTCTTTGCGCTGCGACGTCAACGTATCAATCATGCCCGCAGGAAGCGAAAAATTCGGCACACGCTGCGAGATGAAGAACGTAAACTCTTTTTCCGGTGCGGTTCATGCCATTGAATACGAAATCAAACGCCAGGCGCAGATTCTGGACGCCGGCGGCGTGGTCGAACAGGAAACCCGCCGTTGGGATGAAGCAAAGGGTATGAGCTTTCTGCTCCGTTCCAAGGAAGATGCACAGGATTACCGCTATTTCCCCGAGCCTGATCTGACTACCATTGTGCTTGACGAAAAGGAAGTGGAAAAAATCAAGGAATCCCTTCCCGAACTTCCCCATCATCAGATTTTGCGTTACATGAAGGACTATTCCCTTCCCTTGTTTGATGCCAATCTTCTGTCGGAAAATCCCGACAAGGCACAGTTGTTTGAGGATTGCGTTGCCAAAAGCACCTGTCAGCCGAAAAACCTTTCCAACTGGATTCTGGGTGATGTTTCCCGCATTCTCAATGAGCGCAACCAAACACTTGCCGACACCCTGCTGACTGCGGAAAAGCTGTGCGATATGGTCGCTTTGATTGAAAAAGGAACTATCTCCAACACTGCCGGAAAAAGCGTAATCGAAGAAATCATGTTCAAGGACACCGCTGCCGATGCGGTCGTAAAAGAAAAAGGTCTGGCACAGATCAGCGATACCTCCGCCCTGGAAGCTATCGTACGCACCGTACTGGAAGCCAACCCGAAAACCATTGAGGACTACAAAAACGGAAAAACGAACGTCATCGGATTCCTGGTCGGACAATGTATGCGCGCTTCAAAGGGTCAGGGCAATCCGAAGATTTTGCAGGAAATCATTCTGAAAATGATCAACAATCACTGAAAGGGATCATCATGCTGAAAGATCAACTGGAGAGAATTCTCATGTAGGTGCAGAAACCGGCGAGATACATCGGCGGCGAGCTTAACACTGTGACCAAGGATCCGAAGGATGTTCGGCTTCGTTTTGCCTTTTGTTTTCCCGACACCTACGAAATCGGAATGTCCCATTTGGGCATCAAGATTCTGTACGGGGTATTGAACCGCGAAAAGGACATCTGGTGCGAGCGTGTGTTCGCACCAGCCACGGACATGGAAGAAAAAATGCGGCAAAACCATATTCCGCTGTATGGACTCGAAAGTCTCGACCCGTTGACGGATTTCGACATCATCGGATTTACTCTCCAGTATGAACTCAGCTATACCAACATTCTGAACATGCTGGAGCTGGGCGGAATTCCAGTGCGTGCCTGCGACCGTTCGGACGAACTGAATCATCTGGTAGTCGGCGGCGGTCCCTGCGCCTGCAATCCGGAACCGCTCTGTGATTTCTTCGATCTGTTTATGTTGGGTGACGGTGAAGAAGTCATTATCGAAATATGTGATTTGTACAAAGAGTGTAAAGCCTCTGGTGCCACAAAAACCGAGTATCTGCGCCGTGCTGCACAGATTCCCGGCGTATATGTCCCCCGCTTTTACGATGTCGATTATCACGAGGACGGTACGGTTGCAAGTGTGAAGCCGAACATTCCGGAAGCCCCTGCCGTGGTAACAAAACGGATTGTCAAAGACCTGGACAAGGTTTATTATCCGGACAAATTCTTTGTTCCTTACACTGACATTGTGTTTGACCGTGCCATGGTGGAGGTTTTGCGCGGATGCATCCGTGGATGCCGTTTTTGCCAAGCCGGATTTATTTACCGTCCGTTTCGTGAAAAACACGCTGACACGCTGAACAAAAACGCCTATGACCTTTGTAAGAACAGCGGGTATGACGAAGTATCACTGTCTTCATTGAGTACCAGTGATTATTCGGAGCTCGAACCCCTTCTCGACAAAATGCTTCCCTGGACCGAAGCTAACAAAGTCAGCATTTCTCTGCCTTCCCTGCGTATTGACAATTTTTCTCCGGAACTTCTGGAAAAAATTGCCCGTGTCCGAAAGGGCGGTCTGACTTTCGCCGCCGAAGCGGGAACCCAGCGTTTGCGCGATGTCATCAACAAAAATATTACCGAGGAAGAAATTCTCAGCACCTGCAAAACAGCATTTGAGGGCGGTTACTGTGCCGTAAAGCTGTATTTCATGATGGGTCTGCCCA
>DLVP01000031.1:0-3113 GCA_003445125.1 Oscillospiraceae bacterium
TCGGCGAATCCGGCTGCGGAAAAACCACCTTCCTGGCGCTGATTTCCGGACTGGATGCTCCCAAAAGCGGTATTGTCCGCTATGAAGGAACCGACATCCGCACGTTGGGACTGGATCAGTTCCGCCGCAACAAAATCGGCATCGTGTTCCAGAGCTACAACCTGATTCCCTACATGACCGCCGTGGAAAACGTCATGGTTGCCATGAGCATTACGGAAAACAATCTTCCGAAGAACAAAAAAGAAACCGCGTTGAGCTTGCTTCAATACGTCGGCATCGACGCGACCAAAGCCAACCGTCTCGTGACGAAGCTCTCCGGCGGTGAGCAGCAGCGTGTTGCCATTGCCCGTGCCGTCGCCACCGATGTGGATCTGATCCTCGCCGACGAACCGACCGGAAACCTGGACGAAGAAAAAGAAGCCGAGATCGTGGAGATTTTCAAATCGCTGGCACATGAATACAACAAATGCGTCGTCGTGGTTACCCACTCCAGCGATGTTGCCGCCTGCTCGGACGAGGTCATCCGTCTCAAACGCGGCGTATTCACCGACCACTTCTTCCCGAAGGACGGTTCCTTCTTCTCGCAGGATCCTTTGTACCAGCCGCAGGCTTATCAAAAGCCCGCGCAGGATGTGTCAGAGGCAGCACCGACTGCCGAATAACGGAGGTTTGAACTTTTATGCCGAGCTTTTTGGAACAACTGAACTCCCAGGCGGAGAAAGGGCAGTTGAAATCCGCCGCCACCGCGCCCAAAACCGCATCATCGACGGCGCCCTCACCTGCGCCGCAGCCGCAGCCTTACCGTGCGCCCGAAGCGCAGGATCGTTCCGTCGCGCAGGCAGCGCACGCTGCTGCGGAACCGACGCCGGTTACCATGACTCCCAATGACATTGAAATCGACCACACCTACGGTCGCCGCCGTATGAAGAAAATTCTAATCGGCGCAGCGGTCGGTTTGGTGGTGCTGGTCGGACTGATTTTCCTGATTCGTTTCATGATCATGACACCGATTCCGGATTTTCGCGGCAAAACCGTCGCCGAAATGCAGAAATGGTGCACCGACAACAAGATGTATCTCTCGCAAACCAAGGAATACACCATGGACACCGACGAGAATTTCGTCATTGACCAATCGATCAAGCCGGGCACGCGTATCGGAGCGAAAACCACGATTGAAGCCACCGTCAGCGGCGGTCCCGATCCGAATGAAAAAATCACGGTTCCGGATCTGGAAAGCATGTCCGCCGCGGAAATTCGCAACTGGATCGATGAAAACAAACTGACCTCCACACGCACCATGGAAGAATACAGCGATACGGTGGAAAAAGGAAAGGTCATCCGCTATGAGTTTTCCTCCGTCAGCGTGGACAAAGATCATTTCAAACGCGGCGATGCGCTGTACATCTACATTTCCCGCGGACAGTCCTCGTATTACGGCACCACGATGCAGAACTTCGTCGGGAAAACCCGCACCGAAGCGGAAAATTGGGCAAACAACAACCGCGTCAAGTTCACTTTCATTGAGGAATTGTCCTCCACGGTAAAAGAAGGCTACATCATCGCGCAGGACGTCGCTTCCGGCACTCGTCTGAGCGACAACGCCACAGTCACGATCACCGTTTCTCTGGGCGCCGGTCTGAAAGTACCGAACTTTGCAAAGATCGACATGAACAATGCCGCCGCTTCCGCCTCTTCCTTCAAAGTGACGGTGGAAATGCGGTACAGTGAAAAATCCGATTACGGCACGCTGATCTCCCAGTCGGTTGCCGCAGGAAAAACCGTTTCTCCCAACGAAAACGAGATCACAGTGGTCTACTCTTTGGGTCGTCCGTATATGCGCAATCTGGTCGGCACCAACGAAGCCGATCTTCCGCAGCTGTTCTACGACTTCAATCTCAAAGGCACCAAACTGACCTATGAGACTTCCTACATTTCCTCCTCGCAGCCGAGAGGAACCGTGGTATGGGCGTCTGTGGATTCGGAATACATTGCCATGGACGAACACATCCGCATCCGCATCAGCAACGGCAGCGGAAGCGGCACGGATTCGGAGTATGTGCGTGTTCCCGATTTCAGCAAGCTCTCTCCGGACGAAGCAGCTGCACTGGATTCCAAGCTCAAGATCAACGTACAGACCGTTTACAGCGATACAGCTTCCCTCAACACCTTCATTTCCCAGTCTCTCCGTGCGGGCGGACTGGCGGAAAACGGTGACGAGATCACGGTCATCTACTCGGCAGGGCGTCCGTATATGCCCGACCTGATCGGCAAAACCGAGCCGGAGCTGGAACAGATTTTCTACGGTTTCCGTCAGAAGGGCTGCTCCGCGACCTACGCGGTCACCTACGTTGATTCCGATCAACCGAAGGGCACCGTAGTGAAGGCGTCGAAGAGTGCGGAATATTTCGGCACTCATGATGTAATCGAAATTCAGATCAGCAAAGGAAACTGACATAAAAACCCGGCGGATCCGTTGGATCCGCCGGGTTTTTATATTGTCCCGCGAAATCCTTGAACGTCGGGGGAAAAGAGCGCTTTCGCAGCGAAGAAAAAACTCCTTTTGGCGTCCTTGCGGTCCGACAACTGCAAGGACGCCAAAAGGAGAACCCTCGAAATGGATGATAACATTTGTTTGACACATACAAACCGAAATTGCAAGTATCGCATCGTATTTGTGCCGAAGCACCGACGAAAAAGTCAGAATCGAAGCGAGCAAAAATACCACCGACAAAGCCGGCGGTATTTTTATTCCCCGACAATAGCCTGAATGTCCCCCGCGTCGATATCACGCAGTTTTCTTCCCATTTTCACGCTCAGCGCACACGCCACGCCCGCCGCCTCGCCGACGGCAATACAAATCGGCATCACGCGGAAATTAGAATGTGCCAGATGGCTGCCCGAAATATTGCGTCCCGACAGAAGCAACCCGTCCAGTTTTTCGGGCACGAGGCAGCCGTAAGGAATCGTATAGCTTTCGGGCTGTTTCCACTCGTGCTGAATCCCGGTTTTGTCCAGGCTCGGTCCGGTCATATTATGCACATCGAAATTAAAAAACGCACGGCGCACCACCCAGTTGTCATACACCCGCGCCGTGAGAATATCGTCCGCCTGCA
>DLVP01000031.1:3158-7576 GCA_003445125.1 Oscillospiraceae bacterium
TGGCGCGTTTCCCGAATCCCGAGCAGAGACCCCGACGACATCAGCCAGCAGTTTTCATATCCCGGCACATATTCCCGCAGAAATTTCACAATCGGTTCCTGCTGGGAGCGGCAAACCTCCAACGCATGAGAAAGTGACGCCGCATCCGTTGCATCAACGCCGATGCAGTTGGTCATATTACAGCAGACCGTTCCGGGGGTGTGCTGCGGATACAGCAGCACGTGTCCCGCCGGGAAAGGCAGAAGCTCTTTGGCGAGCGCCTGCAATTCGCCCTTTTCGGTCGGCACCTTGGTTTCAAAGCTGCCGGGGAACACCGCGCGGGCATAGTCCACGCCGCCTACCTTGAACATCAGAGTGCAGGGCTGCATCTTCTGATCCTCTTCCCTGCCCTTGAAAAATTCCACACCTGCCGACGCCGCGACATCCCCGTCACCGGTGGCATCCACCACACATTTTGCCGAGATTACACCGCGTCCGCTCTTGTTTTCCACAATCACCCCGCACAGGGTGTTTTCCTCCACAATCGTCCCGCAGGCAAGCGTATAAAAAAGGCTCCGCACACCCGCTTCCCGCATCATTTCCTGAAGCGTGATTTTCAGCGCCTCATGATTGATGCTCATCTCCCCCGCCTGCGCGTTCAGACCGCCGAGCGCGCGGTTTTTTTCCGCCATGCGGCTGCAAATCTCCCGAAGGATTTTGCTGGAGGAGCTTCCCGTCCAGTGAGACATCATTCCCGCCGTTGCCACGCCGCCCAGGCAGTCCTGATATTCAATCAGTATGGTTTTTGCACCGTTTCTTGCCGCCTGCAGCGCCGCACCGATTCCTGCGGGGCCTGCGCCGCAAACCAGCACCTCTGTTTCCGCGATTACCGGGAGTTCCCGCGGCGCTTCGTGAAATGTTTTTCTCATTTTTCTTCACCCCTGCTTGCTTTTTTTACAATTTCAGTATACAATACTATTACAAAGAAATCGTGCGTAATTCTGCTTTCTATCTTTGAAATTCTGCTTTTTCGGAGAAAAAATGATGCAATCCGTCCTGAACGATCTGACGCGCTATCTCGATTTTTTGAGAAAAACGGGGCTTTTTGTGTCCGTCTGCCGTTTCGACGAGGTGTTTTCGCCCTGTTTGTCCACGCTCTTTCTCTATGAAATCCACACCCCCGCCGTGTGCCACGCCATGAAAAACCGTGCCGACACGCGCCGCCGCTGTATTCGCCACAAGCACACCACGCTGTGCCGCCACGAAGCCTTGACGCCGTTTTACGGCGGCTGTTGGGCAGGCGTGGAGGAATTTGTTTTTCCTGTGGAGCAGGACGGGAAAGTGCTGATGTATCTCAACGTCACGGGATTTCGCGGGCAGTCGGACGCCGCCCGCCGTCATCGGGAAAGATTTTTGAAGAAGAACCCCGAATTTCTGCCATATTTCCGTGCACTTTCCGACAATGTACCGACCGTTGACGAATTGCTTCCCGCCCTGCGCCCGCTTCGGTACATAATTTTTGCGCTTGCCGATGCGTGTCAGCAGCTGCCGTGCAAGACCGACGAAAGCGATCGGATTTACCGTCAGGTCGTGGAATTTTTGTGCGAAAACTACGCGGACGGTCTCTCCGCCGCCGCAATTTCTGAAGCGATCGGGTATTCCGTTTCCTATGTCCAACACCTGTTTCGTCAAAAAAGCGGAGAGACAATCGGGCAGTTTTTGCAGAAGCTGCGCCTGAAAAAAGCCGCCGAGCTTTTGCGCACTACCTTGCTTCCCATCGCCCGCATCGCCGCAGACACGGGATTTTGCGACCAGAACTACTTTTCCGTTTGCTTTAAAAAAGCCTTTTCCGTTTCTCCGAAAGAATACCGAAAAGGATGAGAAAAACGGTCGCGCGGTCAGCTTGTCAAAAAACTCATATTTTCTTTAAGCGAAAGCATGCGTTTTTGTAAAAAGGAAATCCGATTTTCAAAACTTTATTTTTCGTCATTTGCTTTTCTGAAGGTAACCACAAACGCCCCTTTTATTTGTGCGGATGTCGCCATATAATCGTATATTACCAGTTCCCAGCCCTCGGAAGCCCGCTCATTTAACAGTTTATCCAACATCGAAATGTCCTCTGCATTTGCTTTATCCGAAAACCATTTTGTGCTGACCGTTAAAATTTCCGTTTTGTAAGTATACATATCGAATTTTCTCCTTTAGATCAGGTGTTTTTTGTTTTCTTATCCGTCACTGCGCGATATGCGTGGTTCTCCACATACACCATCATACGGTTATACAGCACCACATAGAAAAATACGGCAAGCATACTGCCGATGACTCCCAAAAGCGCATAAGAGTCGCTGCCTCGCATTTTCAGCGCAGTCCAAATTACAAGACCTATCCACGCCGCGACACACAGAACGATTGTTGCCACATGTTCATGCAGCCATTTTTTCTTAAAAAATGTGATCTTTTCTTTCAGTGTAAAGGCGCTGTTGTTCAGTGCTGTCACAAGATTACTGTCGGCGACTTTCCTGAAATCCTCCGCCAAAATTCGTTCTCCGGTTATCAGCTCATGAATACTTACTCCGAATTCTTCTGACAGCAATGACAGCATTTCCACATCGGGCATATAGTTCCCGTTTTCCCAACGGGAAACGGTTTTATTGGTCACACCGAGCTTTTCTCCGAGCTGTTCTTGCGTCATACTTTTCTCTTTTCTCAGGGCGGCGATAAATTTTCCTATCTTCATTTGATCCATCTTTATATCCCTCCGAAGAAAAGTATAGCAAGGTTTCCGTAAAATGTCCTCCCCACAAACAGCGAATGTGTTTACCCGCAAGCGATGAAACGCATTTTTTTGCAGAATTTCACTTCGATTTTTTCTCAATAGCGTTCGTAATTGCGACGACAGCGGGAAATAGTATTCCTGCAACAGCCCAGATTATCCAGCTCTGCCCCCAATTATTTGACAACATACTGTATCCCGAATAAACTGCCGTTGTAATTATCCAGTACGCTGTATAGATAGCCGAGGCAAAGGACGGTTTCCCCTTGTTCTCTTTAGAATATTCGCCCTCCTGCAAAAGCTTTTCGAAGCTTGCCCATAAAATCCCCGTCTTGATAAAGCAAATCACACCCACGCCCGCGATAAGCAATGAAAAGGAAAGCATAATCGTTAAAAACAGGTCGTTATCGGCGTCAATGATCGCTCCGACAAAAAGAGGAATCAACGCAGTAATACACAAACAGGTTCCTGCGATAGTATTCTTTGTGTGCAAATCCTTGTATTGTGCTTTGCGCTCTTTCACCATTCCGCTCACGCCATACTCGGCTTCAAACTTTTCTTTTTCCAAATAGGCGAAGGGGGCGGTTTTGCTGCCGCTTGATATAAACAGCACGACGGCGGTTGCCACAAAGAGGATAAGAACAATCATTCCGATTCCGCCGGCAATATTCTCGTTCAAGACCCCTGACGCACTTTCGCTGATTGCACCCAATATCAAAAGAGTTATCGGAGATAAGATACACAAAAAAACAGCATACGCTATTGTTTTCGCCGTCCTTGCCTTGACTGAAAGAAACGCGTTTGCTTCCTCCATGGATACGCGCTTTAATGACGGCATATCCTCGGACAACCGGATATGTTCGGCTTCTTCCATGTCGTCTTTCAGTAAATAATCGGTACTTACTCCGAACAGTTCGGAAAGGCGTATCATTTTTTCGAGGTCCGGAACAGATTGCGCGCCCTCCCATTTTGAGACCGATTGTCGCGTGACATTCATTTGTTCGGCTAACTCCTCCTGCGACCAACCGGCTTTCTTTCGCAGCAAAATAAGCTTATCGGCAAAAATCATATTTATCCTCCTGTTGTTTTGATTGTTGTGCTCGTATTTTAGCATTTTGCAAGGTTGCTGACCACCAATCCGAACCATTCAATATGTCAACCGGTGGTTGCAGCCACACAAAAACATCCTTAGCTTTCGGATTTTTGCCGAATATTCGGGTTAATCCAATATGACGCCCTTTTTCTTTCCGTTTTTCTTTCTCGGATACTGCCGAATACGGGTGACGAAATCCAGATTGACAATCTCCAGTTCACCGGAATTCTTCTCGACGACCATACCGCCGTCACCGATTTCTTTTATCACACCCTGTACGCTGCCATCACCGGAAGTAATCGTATAAATGATGCACTCTTCTCCGATAAACCGTTTTGCCAACTCTTTCATAACACTATTCTCCTTGTTCTGTTTTTTTCTTTTCAATATCTTTCTGATTGCCGCCGCTCTTCTTTGCCGTGTTATCTGTGGGAGAATCACCAGAAGAAATATGGCAATCAAAATAAGGGGAAAACTGTCCATTTGTTCTTTCCTCCCAATTTATTCTCAGGAGATTTTATTTCCGGCTTTTGAATAACGCATTGCCTCCCTGCAGTACACCGACAGATTGAC
>DLVP01000160.1 GCA_003445125.1 Oscillospiraceae bacterium
GCACGCGCGGACCGGTCGAGATGAAAACGATCGACACCCGCACCGTGGACGTCAACCTGGACCGTTATAACGAAAAGTACGAGCAGATTGCCTCCACCAAGCGTTCCGACAACGAGTTTTCCCAGCAGAAGCAGAAAATCAATCAGAAATCCGCACAGCGCCGTCAGCATATGTCCCGCAAGGAGTCTGAGGCAGAGCGTCTGAAACGGATTCAGGCGGAGCGCGCCAAGGCGAAGCCGATCAAAGTGGTCATCGGCGACGAGATCACCGTCGGCGAGCTGGCGTCCGCGATGAAGGTCACTGCCTCCGAGGTCATTAAAAAGCTCATGGGCATGGGCGTGATGGCGTCGGTGTCGCAGACAATCGATTACGATACTGCCGCGCTCGTCGCCATGGATATGGGCGCGAATGTGGAAAAAGAGGTGGTCGTGACGATCGAAGATCGCCTGATTGATGCCACCGAGGACAACGCCGAGGATCTCGTGGAGCGCTGCCCGATCGTAGTCGTCATGGGACACGTCGATCACGGAAAGACGTCTCTTCTGGACGCAATCCGCCACACCAGCGTTACCTCCACCGAGGCGGGCGGTATCACCCAGCATATCGGTGCATATACCGTAGAAGCACTGGGTAAACCGATCACCTTCCTGGACACCCCAGGTCACGCCGCCTTCACATCGATGCGTGCGCGCGGCGCGCAGGTCACGGATATTGCCATCCTGGTGGTTGCCGCCGATGACGGCATCATGCCCCAGACCGTCGAGGCAATCAACCATGCCAAAGCGGCGGGTGTGGATATCATTGTGGCGATCAATAAAATGGATAAACCCGAAGCCAACCCCGACCGTGTGAAGCAGCAGCTCACCGAATACGAACTGGTCCCCGAGGAATGGGGCGGCAACGTCATCTGTGTGCCCGTTTCCGCGAAAACCGGCGAGGGAATCCAACAGCTGCTGGAAACCGTGCAGCTGGTTGCCGAGGTCAAGGAGCTGAAAGCCAACCCGAACCGCCTTGCCAAAGGAACGGTCATCGAGGCAAAACTGGACAAGGGCAGAGGACCGGTTGCCACCGTGCTGGTGCAGAACGGTACCCTGCATACCGGCGACGTGATTATTGCCGGCACCTGTGTCGGACGTGTGCGTGTGATGACCGACGATAAGGGCAAGCGCGTGAGCGAAGCCGGACCGTCCATTCCCGTGGAGATCACCGGTCTGACCGAAGTCCCCAGCGCGGGCGACGTGTTCAATGCGGTCGAGGACGAGAAACTGGCGCGCGAGCTGGTGGCGCAGAGAAAGCACGAAGCGAAGGAAGAACAGTTCAAAGCGTACCAGAAGGTTACGCTGGATAACCTCTTCTCCCAGATTGCCGAGGGCGAGGTCAAGGAACTGCCGATCATCGTCAAAGCCGACGTGCAGGGCTCTGTCGAGGCGGTCAAGCAATCGCTGGAGAAACTCTCCAACGATGAGGTGCGCGTGCGCGTGATTCACGGTGCCGTCGGCGGAATTTCCGAGTCCGACGTCATGCTTGCCAACGCGTCCAACGCGATCATTGTCGGCTTCAATGTCCGTCCCGATCCGGTGGCAAAGGAAAATGCCGACCGCGACGGCGTGGACATCCGCCTGTACCGCATTATTTACGACGCAATCGAAGAAGTACAGTCCGCTATGAAGGGTATGCTGGCACCGAAGTTCCGCGAAGTGGAGCACGGCCGCATCGAGGTTCGCGCGGTCTACAAGATCAGCAGTGTCGGTACGATTGCCGGATGCTATGTGGTCAGCGGCAAGGTGCTGCGTGCGGATCATATCCGCATTGTGCGTGACGGCATCATCATTGCCGACGATCAGATGAGCTCGCTCAAACGCTTCAAGGACGACGTCAAGGAAGTGGCGGCAGGCTATGAGTGCGGTATCGGATTGGAGAAGTTCAACGATATCAAAGAGGGCGATATTTACGAAGCGTATGAAATCGAGGAATATCGCGAATAAGGATTCGGAGGAAAAATATGCCGAATTTTAAGAGTATGCGCACGGCGGAGGACATCCGCCGTGAACTGACCGATATTTTCCGCAGTCTGAAGGATCCGCGCATCAGCGGATTCCTGACGATTGTGAAAGTGGATGTCTCCGCCGATCTGTCGTATGCGAAGGTGTACGTCAGCGCGATGGAGGGCATCGAAAAGGCGAAGGAATCGGTGGTCGGACTGAAAAGCGCCGCAGGATTCATCCGCCGCGAATTGGGACTGCGCCTGCAAATGCGCAAAAGCCCCGAGTTGAAATTCATTGCCGACGATTCGATCGAGCACAGCGCCGAGCTGCTGAAGCTCATCGAAAAGGCGAACGAGGAATAAACATGGACGAGAAACAAACTGCCGATTGGCTGAAAAGCTGTGACTGCGCCGAAATTCTGACGCACCGCAGCCCCGACGGAGATACGCTCGGTTCGGCGTTTGCGCTGTGCGCGGCACTGCGGGCGATGGGGAAACGGGCAAATGTGATTTGCCCCGATCCGATTCCCGCAAAATACGGATACCTCACCGACGGCTGTCCCAAAGAGGACTTTGTGCCGCAGTGTGTGATTTCCACCGATGTGGCGGATGCCCAACTGCTCGGAAGCCTGCGGGAAACCTATGAAGGACGCGTGGATCTGGCGATCGACCACCATGCGTCGCACCGTCCGTTTGCCGCCCGACTGCTGCTGGACGGCACTGCCGCAGCGGCGTGCCAGCCGGTCGCCCGTGTGATTGATTTACTCGGAGTACAATTTACACCATATATTGCAAACTGTATTTACACCGGGCTTTCTACCGATACCGGCTGCTTCCGCTATCCGAATACCCAGCCCGAAACGCACCGCCTGGCGGCGCGGATGATGGAGTGCGGCTGTGATGCGGCGAAGATCAATCGCGTGATGTTCGAGGAAAAATCGCGGGCGCGGGTGGAGCTGGAAAAGCAGCTTCTTTCCGATCTGCGGTATGAGGCGGACGGAAAAATCGCGGTCATGTGCCTGACGCAGGACGAAATGCACCGCACGGGTGCTTCCGACAGCGATCTGGATGGCTTTGCTTCTCAGATTCGTCAGATCGAGGGCGTGCAGATCGGCGTGTTTCTCAAGGAAACCGCAAAAGATACGTGGAAAGCGTCGGTGCGCACGGGTGAGGAAGTGGACGCGTCGGCACTCTGTGCGAAATTCGGCGGCGGCGGTCATGCGCGCGCCGCGGGATGCACGTTGACGATGAGCCGTCGGGAAGCGGTTGACGCGCTTTTGGCGGCAGCCGAACCGATGCTCGGATGAATCGATCAACGTCTTGATTAAAGGAAACCGGCTTTCGGCGGGAGATTCCCGTCTTTGCCCCCGCGCCGACGG
>DLVP01000134.1:0-6547 GCA_003445125.1 Oscillospiraceae bacterium
AATATTGAGTATGAATACTGCATCACCAATGACTGCATCGATGTGGATAAAATCATTGCCCGCCGTGACAGAAAACGGGTGGCTTCGGCAAAATGTTCGGCGTTTGAGGAATTCGGAAGATTTGATGCCAAGACATTTTCTGCCGAAAAATATACCCGTGTCATTCGCGCCTGCGATTCCATGCAGAGCGAAGATTTGTGCTATTTTGTGTACCGCCATCCGTCAAAAGGTGTGACGTTGGTGATTTTCAACGGTGCGGAAAAGGTGCTGGCGGCGATGAAAAACTTTGTTCCCCGCACGATGTGGACGGGAGTTTATCAATGAGACTGTTTCACGGCATAGACCTGGTTGCTGTTGCCCGTGTCCGCAAAAGCATGGAAAACCCGCATTTCTGCGAACGTGTTTTTTCGGAAGAAGAACGCGCATATCTGAGGACAAAATCCGATCCGGCACCTGCTGCGGCAGCGGGATTTGCCGCAAAAGAAGCGTTTTCCAAGGCTTTGGGTATCGGCTTGCGCGGGTTTGAACTCAAAGAAGTTGCGGTTGTGCATGATTTTTTGGGAAAGCCGGAATATCAGCTTTCGGGAAAAGCAAAGAAGCTGTGCGAACAACGCGCCCTGCATCTGGAGCTTACGCTTACCCACACGTCGGATACCGCGGCGGCAAGCGCCGTCGGCATCGGTGAGGAGCCTTATCGGACGGCGGTATTTGATCTCGACGGCACGCTTCTGGATTCTTCCGAGGGCGTGATCGCTTCGGTGCAGGAAGCTTTGCGGTGTCAGAATCTTCCGCCGCTACCGCGGGAGACTGCCCGACGCTTTATCGGACCTCCGACGGCGTATTCCTTTGAACATTATGCACACCTGAACCCTTCGCAGGTTGCCGTTGCCTTTGAGGACTTTGAACGGTATTATAACAGTACGGGAATTTTTGAAGCGCGGGTGTATGACGGAATTGTTCCTCTTTTGGCTCATTTGCGGCATAAAGGACTGAAACTTTGCGTGGCAACGCTGAAAACCGAGACGGCGGCGCGGGAAGTGCTGAAGCATTTCGGCTTGCTGCCGTATTTTGACTGTGTGTGTGGTAATAACGCCGCCAATACGCGAACCAAAGCCGAATTGATTGCCGAATGTGTCCGAAAAACCGAATCTTCTTTCAAAAAAACAGTGTTGATCGGCGACACGGCATTTGACCTTTACGGTGCCGAGGAAACGGGCGTGGACTTCATTGCTGCCGCCTACGGCTTCGGAGAAAAAGACGATTTTCGCAAAGGAAATGTGGTTGCGGTATGCGACAAACCGGAGCAGGTGGCAATTTATCTGTAAGAAAAAACAAACGGTGTCCGAAATTTTTCGGACACCGTTTGTTTTGCTTCTGACGGTTCATACTGTGATTGAGGTGATATTATGGATTTTCGTGATCTTCCCGCAGGGCTGTATGCTTCCATGCGTTCAAGCCCGACTGCAATGGAAAACTTTCTGCGCATGACCGAACAGCAAAAGCAGGGAATTATCAATATGGCTTACGAGGCACAAAACAGCACACAGATGAAGCAATTATTGCAGCAGGTGGAAGAATTCAGGGAATGAGCGTTCGGGAGTTGTTATTCCTTTTTGGAAAACAACTCCCGAATTCCCGTAAAAAGAACAATGAAGGTAAATCCCCAGGCGATGAAGTCCGATCCTAAGCGATCGGTAAGAAAGTATCCGAGAAAGACTCCGGGAATGCCGAATAACACGCTGATTCCCGCTTCCTTCCAGAGAATCAGTTTGTTTTTCGCGTGCAAAAGAAGACTTGTTGCCGCAATCGGCAGGAAGAAAAGTAAATTGATTCCCTGTGCCTGCAATTGATCGACGCCGGCAAAAGCGGTCAGATAAATCAAAAGCACAAATCCGCCGCCCAACCCCATAGAGCCGAGAACCGCGGCAAAAAAAGAAACAAGAAAAATGATTATCCTTTCCATAATCTCACCGCCATACGCACTGCCGCAAAAATCAGCAGAATTCCGAAGATTTTTTTCAGCCATCGGTTGGACACTTTTTTCAGCAACCAAGCACCTACGACGGCTCCGGGAATTCCGAAAGGAATAAACCATACAGCTTCGGAAAAATCGAGATGTCCGCCTTTTAAGTACAAAAACGCACTCATTGCAGAGAGCGGAAGGATAATGGAAACAGAGGTGGCGTGCGCTTTTTTAGGCTCGGCTTGTAATAACTTTTCCAAAAGAGGAACGGTAATCAGACCTCCTCCGGATCCGAACAAGCCGTTCAAAAATCCGGAAAAAAGCCCGATGAGTCCGCTTTTTGCCCAATTTTTCACACCATCATCTCCCTTGATGTTAGTATGCCCGTGTGTGTTCTATCAAAACACACACGGGCATATTTTGTAGCGGAACATGAAAAAAGGGGAGACGAATGTGAGAGAAAAACAGGGAGTGGGGCTTCGCGAGGACGAAGCAAGAGAAAAATTGAGGCAATACGGGGAAAATCGGTTGGCGAACGACAAACGAATGCACCCGTTGAAAATTTTTGCCGGGCAGTTCAAGGATTTCATGACCATGATCCTGCTTGCTTCTACCGCGCTGTCGCTGTTTATGGGAGAAACCTTTGAAGCCGTGACGATCATTGCCATCGTTCTGCTCAATGCCGTTCTCGGCTTTCTTCAGGAATACCGCACCGAAAAAACCCTCCTTGCTTTGAAAAATTTTGCTCCGCAAACCTCGCGGGTGATCCGCGACGGAGAAGTTAAGGTAATTGAATCTGCGTTTTTGNNGATGTGCTGTTGGCGGAAGCGGGAGACCGGATCCCCGCCGACGGCGTGATTATCGGACAGAACGGATTTGGTTGTGACGAATCGGTTTTGACGGGAGAATCGACAGCAGTGGACAAAATCGAGGGCGATGAGGTGTACATGGGTGCGGTCGCCTTGCGCGGGAATGCACAGATACGGATCACACAGACCGGCATGAACACCAAAATGGGACATATCGCCGGAATGCTAACGCAGATTGAGCCGGAGCCGACACCGCTGCAAAAAAAATTGGATAAGCTCGGAAAAGCGATCGGGTTCGGATGTCTGGGAATTTGCGCCGTGGTGATGATCTGCGGTATTCTACGCGGAGAAAACGCGATGGATATGCTGATTACCGGGATTTCCCTTGCGGTTGCCGCCGTGCCGGAGGGGCTATCCGCAATTGTCACCATTTGTCTTGCACTGGCGGTGAATCGGATTCTGAAACGGCACGCGTTGATAAAAAAACTCCATGCCGTGGAAACACTGGGATGCATCGACGTCATTTGTTCGGATAAAACGGGAACGCTGACAGAAAATCGCATGACGGTGCAGGAATTGGTGACGTGGAATCATACGGTTTCCGTCAGCGGAAACGGCTACGAAAAACGTGGGAGCTTTACCGATCAAGACGGCGCCGCTTTTTATCCGACCGAAGATGCCGATCTGGCAATGCTTTTGAAAGTTGCCGTGCTTTGCAACCATGCGCAGCTTAAAAGTCAACCGGGAGATTTTCAGTCGCGAAACCGTCGGGAAAACACAATGGAGGGTTCGTTTGAATTGATCGGCGAACCGACGGAAAACGCGCTGTTGGTACTGGCGGCGAAGGCAATGATGGATCCGAACGAGTGGAGAAAGGAAACACCGATTCTTCACGAAATCCCCTTTGATTCGCAGCGCAAGTGTATGTCGGTCGCGGTGCGGGAACGTGACGGAATGTATGTATATACCAAAGGTGCGTTTGACGTGATTGTCGAGCATTGCACGCATTATCGTGAAAACGGCAGTGTCTACCCTTTGACTCCGGCAAAAAAACAGCGTTTCAAAGAGGAAAATGACCGTCTGGCATCTCAGGCAATGCGGGTCATCGGTTTTGCCTACCGCCCCATTTCACAGTTTTCGGAACAAATCGCCGAAACGTCGCTGATTCTTGTCGGACTGTGCGGCATGATCGATCCGCCGCGCAAAGAAGCGTTTTCGGCGGTGGCAAAGTGCCGCCGCGCGGGAATACGCCCCGTGATGATTACCGGAGATCATAAACTGACTGCCAAAGCAATTGCCGAGCAGCTGCGTATCTATCACGACGGGGATCGGATTCTGACAGGGAGCGAGCTGGAACGGCTAACGGATCAGCAGCTGGATCATGTGATCGACGACACATCGGTTTTCGCGCGTGTCAGTCCGAAGGACAAATTGCGTATTGTACGTGCACTGAAACGCAGAAACCATATTGTGGCAATGACGGGTGACGGCGTGAACGATGCTCCTGCCATCAAAGAGGCAGATATCGGCGTGGCAATGGGAGTCAACGGTACGGATGTCACCAAGGAAACGGCAAGCGTGGTGCTGCTGGATGACAATTTTGCCACCATCGTTGCCGCCGTCGAGGAAGGACGCACTATTTACGGAAATATCCGCAAGTTCATTCGCTATCTTCTTTCCTGCAACATCGGAGAAGTGATTACAATGTTTGTGGGAATGCTGATGGGACTGCCCGTGGTGTTATTGCCAATGCACATTCTTCTCATCAATCTGGTGACGGATTCGCTTCCTGCGCTTGCACTGGGCGTGGAGCCGCCGGACAGAAATGCCATGAATCTTCGTCCGCGCCGAAAAGAGGAGGGTATTTTTTCGGACGGTCTGGCAGGGAAGATCATTTTTCGGGGAATCCTGATCGGTCTGACGACACTGGCGGTGTATGTCGGGTTTCTGAAGCACGGAGAACTGCTTTCCGTGGCACGCACAGCCGCTTTTGTGACGCTGGTTGCCACGCAGCTGATTCATGTGTTTGAATGTAAAAGTGAAAAACTACCGCTGTACAGAATCAACCCGTTCAACAATATTCTGCTGATTTTTGCGGTGCTGATCTCGTCGGGAGTCGTCGCGCTTTCGCTGTATCTTCCGTGGATGCGCCTGATCTTCCGAACCGAAGCGCTGACAATTTCACAATTGACGGCGGTGTTCGGTGCCTCGCTGTTTGTCCCGATTCTGTCGGGGATTTTTATGAAGGTAAAAAAATAACGTATATCCTTCTTGTCCGTCTCATATACATACCACAGAATACGAAAAGGAGCGGGAACCATGGATCTGAAAATCACCAACGAAACAATTGACACCAATGTAACGGTTTTTGAGGGCAAGCCTGAGCAGGGATTTGAAAGCGACATTCTGTTGCCGGACTATTGTCCGGATGTGCGTCGGATTTTAAAATGCCACGTGAAGCCGAAAATCAGTCAATGCTATCCGAACGGCGATAAGGTGAATGTGGACGGGTTTATTTTTGTGAAG
Source organism: Oscillospiraceae bacterium (assembly GCA_003445125.1). Taxonomy (GTDB): domain Bacteria; phylum Bacillota; class Clostridia; order Oscillospirales; family Ruminococcaceae; genus UBA11540. Next base: position 5,299 of record DLVP01000134.1, read on the forward strand.
ATTTATTATGTGTGCGATGAAAACAAAATCCACGCTTACGACACAAAAATTCCTTTTTCAAAAGTGCTGGAACTGAAATCCACCGTCGATCATGTAACAGTTGCCGTTTATACGCAGACTTCTTATGTCAATTGCCGCGCGGTCAATCAGCGGCGATTTGATATTCGCGGTGCGGTAAATATCGGTGCGAGAGTGACCGCGGTTAAGAGTGAAAGTATTTTGGCGGATGCGGTCGGTGACGGGGTGCAGCTGAAGAGGAAAACCGTCTCTGCCACCACGGTACATTCCGATACCGATACCCCTTTTTCCGTGCGGGAAGAGGGAAGTGTGGAGAATAATCCGCCTGTAAATGCGATTCTGCGCAGCGATGCCTGCGCGGTTTTGACGGAAGTCAAACTGATCCCCAACAAAATGATTCTCAAAGGAGAATTGACGGTCACCACCCTGTATACAGATCTGGAAGGCGTAGAGCCAATCAGTGTCACGCACACGTTTCCGATCAGCCGCATTGTGGATATGGAAGGGATCGATACGGATTCGCAGAGCGAAGTAAATGTAGATGTCATTTCGGTGGATACCACACCGAAGCAGGATGAGAACGGCAACTTCACGATGCTGTCGTTTGATGTGAAACTGAATGTGATGGCAAAAGCCTATGATACCAAGAATTTCTCTGCGGCAACGGACGCCTATTCCACACAATATGCCTGTGACTACACATCCAAACCGATTACCTTTGAAAAACTGGTCGGCGTTGTAGATGAAAGTCTGACAGTGCGGGAATCGTTGGATCTGGGAAGTGCGGAAATCGAAAGAATTATCGATCTGTGGACGGATGCCCACCGTCCGACGGTGAAAACAGAAAACGGCGTTCTGAAAGCGGAAATTCCCGTCGATGTGTTTACCTTTGTTCAGCAAAAGGACGGAAACGTGGAATTGAAAGAGAAGAGAATTTCCTCTGTCTACGAATATGCCCTTCCTCAGGAATGCCGCGAGGCGACCTTTGAACCGGAGGTACGGATTGTTTCCTGCGACTACGCGTTTGCGGCACCGAATAAGGCAGACGTAAAAGTTCAACTGAAGATTACCGGTGCGGTTCTTTGCAAAACGCAGGACGCCTGTATCTGCGAGCTGACCGTGGACGAAACGAAACCGAAAGCACGCGAGGATGAACCGGCACTGACGATTTATTACTGCGACAGCGGCGAGCGGGTATGGGATATTGCCAAACGCTATAACACTTCGGCAG
>DLVP01000134.1:6573-6754 GCA_003445125.1 Oscillospiraceae bacterium
AAACGACCTGGGCGACGAGACGGTAACGGAAAAGCGTGTCATCCTGATTCCGACGGTAAAATAACATAAAAAAGGCACCGGGTCGGTGCCTTTTTTGCGGATAAAGTTTTGTCCGTGAGGTTGGCATACCCCTTTTGTTTCCTGCATATATTCATACAAAGAACACAAGTAAGCGGAGGAA
>DLVP01000232.1:0-425 GCA_003445125.1 Oscillospiraceae bacterium
CGTTGGTCACGCGGGTGACCAGTTTCCCGACGGGAATTTTGCTCAGCTGTGCGTGGGAAAGACTTTCAATATGTACAAAAAGATCTTCGCGCAGGCTGGACAGAATTTTCTGACCGATTTTCTGTAACATGATGGATTGGATATAAGAGCAAATCAGTGACAAAATCAGAATTCCCGCATAAACCGCTACCACGGCAAACAAACGCGACAATTCAAAATGACCCTTGATGATGTCCTCAATATAGCCGACAATCAGCGGAGAAGCGATGCTGTATGCGATGGAAAACAGCATCAGACCGAGAATAATCAAAAACTGCTTGATGTAAGGCTTGGCGTAAACGGCGAGCCGACGGATGATTTCTCCGTCGTTCATGTGGCGCTCAAAACCGATTTCCTCTTTGTGATCCTTAATGGACAAATAGGCA
>DLVP01000232.1:451-3193 GCA_003445125.1 Oscillospiraceae bacterium
AAACAGCAGCGAAAAAAGTCCGATCACGCCGCCGACCAGAAGAAGCGGAAAATACTCATGCATGGGAATTCGCCTCCTTGTCGTCGAGCTTTTGCAGATCGACCATGGTCTTGTAGTCCGGGCAGGTGCGGCAAAGTTCTTCGTGTGTTCCGACAGCGGCAACGCGCCCCTCATCGAGGAAAATAATCTTGTCCATTTGCTCAATGGTCGAAATACGGTGCGCAATCAGAATGGTGGTTTTACCTTTGCGGATCGAACGCAGATTGGAAAGAATGGCGCGTTCGGTCTGTACGTCTACTGCGGAAACCGAGTCGTCAAGAATCAGAATAGCAGCGTCCTTCATCAACGCACGGGCGATGGAAATGCGCNNCCAGGGCGCTCGTCGCCTCGTCGAGGATAAGCACCGGCGGGTTTTTTAAAAAGACGCGCGCAATGGAAATGCGCTGCTTCTGACCGCCGGAAACGGTTACGCCGCGTTCGCCGAGAACGGTTTGATAACCGTTGGCAAAGGCAACAATGTTGTCGTCCACGTCGGACATTTTGGCGGCGCTGCGCACGGAATCTATATCGTCAATATCCGAGGCAAAGGCAATGTTGTGTTCAATGGTGTCACTGAACAGATAGTTGTCCTGCGGGACATATGCCGCAAATTCGCGCAGGGTGTGGATGGGGATAGAGTAGACATCCCGTCCGTCCAAAAATACCGTACCGTCGGGAACGTTGTAGGTGCGCAGAATCAAATCCACCAGTGTGGTTTTTCCGGAACCGGTTCTTCCGATGATGCCGACATTTTCACCGGCTTCAATGGTAAAGGAGACGTCTTTGAGCACATCATAATCACCGGAGGGATAGCGGAACGTGAGGTGGCGGATCTCGATGTTTCCGAGAAGCCGATCCACATCCGTCACATCTTCACGGTCAATGACATCGGTTTTGGCATCCAGCAGTTCGCCGATGCGCTTTAATGATGCCTTGCCGCGGGAAGCCATTTCAATCAGTTCGGAAATCGCCATGACAGGCCAGACGATCGCAGTGAAATAGCCGATGAACTCAATCAGCTGTCCCGCATTGAAAACGCCCTGGTGAACAAGGTAACCGCCGTATCCGAGAATTACACAGATCACCGATTCCACAAACAGCGTGACGGAAATGTTAAGCAGTACCGAAATGCGGGTAAATTCCACGTTGGCATCTTCGTTATTTTTGTTGAGCTTGCGGAAGGCAAGCAGTTCTTTAAATTCCTTGACAAACGCCTTGATGACTGCAATGCCGGAAAAACTTTCCTGTGCAAAGTCGGAAAGTGCCGAATACGCCGCCTGCCGCTTGTCCCATTTCTTTTCCATGGAATGTCCGACCAATGAACCGATGGCAAACAAAAATGCCATGGGGATCAGACAGAACAGAGTGAGAAACGGGTTCATAAGCCACATTTTGTATACGGATAATAATCCGAGAAACAGAGCGTCACAGAACATCAGGATTCCCGAGCCGAAGCAATCCTGCACGGTTTCCAGGTCGTTGGTGAACAAAGACATGAGATTGCCGACTTTGTTGACCTGGTAGTATTGCTGGGAAAGATCCTTGCAATGATCGAACATTCTTTCGCGCAGATTGGTTTCCACTTTAATGCCGGATCCGAAAAAACAGATTCGCCAGATGAAGCGTCCGACAACCATGGCAAGAATGATGAAAATCATCGGTTTGCAAATGTATTCCAGCAAAAAGTCCATGTCAAAAGCGTGGGAAACGCTGTCGATTTCGACAACTCCTTCGTTCATGCCGTTGATGATCATTTTATACAGTTCGGGAACCAACAGCTGCACATAATCCACGGCGACCAGTGCAACGATGCCGATGAATAAAACGGGGGCATAACGAAGGTAATAACGGTTGATGTGTTTGCCGAATAACACGGGATTCACTCCCTTTCATAAAATGAGCCGTCGGGCACGGCGACGGCGAAATTCGTGCCGAAACGGGAAAACACGGATATCCCGCGAAGGAGCCTGCGGGTAACTTGACAAGCTTTTCACGAACTTTCTTATCATACCACATTATTGCCGATAAATCAAGCCCCGAAAGGAAAAAGTAGGGCTTGCAAAAAAAGGCGGGTTGTGTTATGATAGCATCACAGTTCAAAGAAAAAGAGGCAGTCTATGAAAAACACCAACAATATAAAAATGAGCAGCGGTGCCTTGATTCCGCAGATCATTGCGTTTGCGATTCCGCTGGTGCTGTCCGGCGTTTTGCAGCTGTTGTTCAACGCTGCGGATATTGTCGTTGTGGGGCAGTTTTCGGGATATCAAAGCATGGCGGCGGTTGGTGCGACAGCAGCTTTGGCAAATCTGATTTTCAATCTGTTTATAGGCTTGTCCGTTGGCGTAAGTGTGCTGGTGGCTCAGTATTACGGTGCAGAGAATGACGAGGGCGTGTCCAAAACGGTGCATACGGCGATTGTTCTGAGCGTGATTTGCGGAATCATTGTGGCGGCGGTGGGATTTTTTCTGGCTCGTCCGATGCTGGAAGCGATGGATACTCCGGACGAGATTCTGGATCTTGCAGTGCTGTATATTAAGATTTATTTTCTCGGTGCTCCCGTGTCGCTCCTTTATAACTTCGGTGCGGCAATTCTCCGTGCGGTCGGAAACACGAAACAGCCGTTGTATTATCTGGTCGTCGCCGGTGTGCTGAATGTGATATTGAACCTGTTCTTCGTCATCGTTCTGAAAATGGATGTGGCGG
>DLVP01000232.1:3227-4090 GCA_003445125.1 Oscillospiraceae bacterium
CGTCGCGTGTGCCACCGTGATTTCGCAGACGCTGTCAGCAGCGCTGGTGGTGCGGCGGCTGATGCGGGAAGAAAATTCCCTGAAGCTGGTGCTTTCCAAGCTGGGAATCGACGGATCGAAACTCAAGCGTATTCTTGCCATCGGAATTCCGGCAGGTATCAGCAGTATGACGTTTTCCATTTCCAATATCATCATTCAGTCTTCGCTGAATTCCTTCGACAATGCCATTATTGTTGCGGGAAGCACTGCGGCGAGCAGCCTGGAGGGCTTTATTTTTGCCGCTATGACGGCGTTTGATCAGGCATCATTGACGTTTACGGGACAGAATGTCGGCGCGGGAACCTATCACCGAATCCGAAAAGTGATCTGGGACTGTACCGGGCTGGTCACTGTGGTGGCAGTGCTGATGGGCGTGGGCGCCATTTTGCTGGACACGGAACTGTTGGCGCTTTATAATCCGGATCCGGTTGTTATCGAATACGGTAAGATAAGATTGTTTATCATTGCGGGAAGCTATTTTCTGTGCGGAATTATGAACGTGCTGGTCGGCGTTTTGCGCGGCATGGGATCAGTGATGATTCCGACGGTTCTGGTGGCTCTGGGAACGATCGGCGTGCGTTTTGTGTGGATATATACGGCGTTTGCACAGTCGTTTGACCGATACAGCGCGCTGATGACACAACAGGCACAAACGGAAAGCTTGCAGGTGCTGTTTTTGTCCTATCCGGTGTCGTGGACTTTTATCGTGATTGCGCTGATTCCGTATCTGATCTATCGGATGAAAAAACTTACATCTGCACCGAAAGAAAGCATTTTACAATAACAAACGGTGTCATTTGACCCGTCTTGCAACAGAGCGGCAA
>DLVP01000042.1:0-620 GCA_003445125.1 Oscillospiraceae bacterium
ACTGAGGGAGAGTGCGAGACTTCAATTCTGCTCAAACTTGAAGCTGTCACAGGAACCCCGAAACAAAAACCGAATCCGGAATCTGCGAACGATATGAAACAAAATTGTGTAAATTACAAAACGGCACGAAGTCAAAAACATTGACTTCGTGCCGTTTTTTCTACGGATTTTCTGCCGTTTTACAAGACATCACTTGCAGCGAAACCCATCGATTACATCGAACGGTGAATGACACCAATCGCTTCCGGGGGTTCCTTTTTTTCTCTGCCGACTATGGCAAACAAAACCGCCGCGATCAGCAGAATTCCGCCGCCGATCAGACACCGCGTGCCGATTCCCGCCGCCATGTGTTGAATCAATGAATAGGTGGCGGCATCTGCGATGGACAGACGGGCAATCACGCCGCTTGCTGCCGCGATTGCCGTCGGTACGGTTACCGTCAGAAACGCGCCGCCGCAGGCATAGGAGAAAAAGCGGGCGCTGTGTCCGAGAAACAGAAGAACCGCTGCGCAAAAAACGGCAAGCAGAGAGGCATACAAAAATCCGACGCGCACGGCGGAATTGATCCGCCGCATCAGGGTGGACAGCGTGGTGACAAAGGGGAGACGTGCGGAGGAACT
>DLVP01000042.1:653-800 GCA_003445125.1 Oscillospiraceae bacterium
GAAGCGGAAAGCTCGTCGGACACTTCATTGCCGCGCGCGGTCAACTCTGCAACAAAGGCGGCGTGCAGTGCATCGGAAAAAGCAGCCTTGTCGTAGGTGAAGAACGCCTCTTCACCGTAAACCGTAAACAGATTGGAAATAATCGGG
>DLVP01000042.1:812-4612 GCA_003445125.1 Oscillospiraceae bacterium
CATGTCGGAATCACTGAGATGCGCTTCAAAAAAGGCTTCGTCAAAACCGATAATGGCACTGTATGTCGCCATTTCTTCGGCAATTTCAGACTTCAATTGTTGATAGTAATCACTTTTTTCCAGTTGCCGGGCGACAAACGAGCGGTTTTGCACCGTGCCGCGTATCACCGTCAGAAAGGTCAGCACCGTCAGCATCAGCGACAAAATGAACGCCAAAAGAACGGAAGAGAAAAAGCGGACAGTTTCTTTTTTCATAAAATCACCTGTCTTTGTCAATCATCGGACCGGATACGTATTCTCCGTACACAAAAAGACGCTGCTGGTAAAACCCGAGAATTTTAAAGGGATAGCAGGTGTACAGGATGATGTTTTCCTGCCGTTTGCTGAGGTCATACGCGGTTTCGTCGTCATAGTCCGCGATGCGGGTTCCCGTCACACGGTACTCATAGTTGCCGTACTTTGTGTCAATAAACACAGAGTCGCCCACCTCAACGCTTCCCAGAGTGGAGAAGAAGGTGTGGTTGTGACCGGCAATCAGCGTGGTGCGGTCATATCCGGGAATGAAAGTGCCGGTGTAGGTGCCGGCGCCCTTTTTCAGCGATTTTTTGTCATCACCGTAGTACAGCGGGCAGTCAATTTCCGCGGAAGGGATGCGGATTTGTCCGTAACATTCGCCGCTTTTCGGGTATTCCAATGTGCTCAGCGGCACGGTGTCTCCCGTCGGAACCGAGGAATCGGACGAGGAGGACGGAAGTTCGATGGGATCGTCATCAAAGGACGGCGGTTCTTTCTGGATGAACAGAGAGAGAACCGAAAGCATGGGTCGGGCGGTGGGATAAAGCACGACCGCAAAAAGCAAGCAACCGCACAGGAAAAAAAGAAGAGGAAAGAGTACAAACCCTTTCCTCGTTTTTCCTGCCTTTTCAGCCAAAGACGGCATCGTTATTTGCTCTTGCGGGCAACATAAGCGCCTGCAACAGCGACCATCACGAGCGCGCCTGCAGCCACAGCGATTGCAGTCAGATCAGCACCGGTGGGCTGAATCGGCTTGACTGTGGTGGAAGAACCGATCGTGTCATCGGTCAGGTCGGACTTGAAGGTAATGGTCTGACCCTCAACCTTTACGGTGACTTTCGCAGCCTTTGCAGCCTTATAGACGAGATCCATCATCTTGTCCTGCTGAGCTTTGGTCAGCTTGGAATAGTAAACTTCGCCGTATTCATCTTCCAGCAGACGTCTGCCTTCATTGATGTAACCGAGAATGGTATCCAGCTCGGCAGCGGAGAAGTTTGCTTTGTCCAGATGCTTTTCAGCAGCATTGAGGTATTCCAGAGGAATGGAACGAACATCCCAGCTGTCGGTGACTACCGGAGCGGCAAGGGCATTCAGTACTTCTTCCTTGGTTGCAGCGAAAGCTCCGACGGAGCAAGCGAAAACCATCACGAGAACGAGAGCAACAGACAAAATTTTCTTCATTCAAATGCACCATCCTTAAAGAAAATGAATTGGTGACATAAATATGCCACAAACTTTTTCTTTAGTATATCACAAAAAATCAGAAAAGGAAATAGTTTTTTGAAAAAATTAAAATTTTTTTTTACAGATTCGTGCAAAGCCGCACGGCAACCACGGAAAGATCGTCCTTTATGCCGTTTTCGCGCACGCAGGTGTCGCAGATTTTCTTTGCCAGTTCGTCCACGGGGAGGGCGTTGTCGTGCTTGAGGATTTCGAGCAGATAGTCAAATCCGCTTTCGCAGATGCCGTCGCTCATCATAATCACCAGATCGCCTGCGGAAAGGTACATTTCGGTCTGCTCGGGCTGGACGGGATCGACAATTCCGATCGGGACCGAGCTTTTTTCCACAAGCAGCGGTCGGCGATCCTTGACCACAACGGTTAGCGGTGCGCCTGCTTTGAGAAGGGTCAGCTTTCCGGTGTAGAGATCCAGCTGGGCGGCATCGACGGTGGAGAGGGATTCGTCGTCGGACTTGACCAGAAGCGCGGAATTGATCATTTTCACGGAATCGGCATAGTCAAACCCCGCTTTGATCAGCTTGGTCACCAGCGTCACGGTCATTGCGGAATCCACGGCGGCGGCGCGCCCTTTGCCCATGCCGTCGGAGAGGATGACGTTGCAGAATTGACGGGAATCGGTGAATACGGCACAGGTGTCACCGCAGATGCGGCTTTTGTCGTGCGGAATCTGATAGACGGCGGTTTGCACGCAGTAGTTGGCAAGCTCGTTGAAGGTGTAACGCAACCGGTCGTGAATCTGTGAAACGGTGGGCGGTTCAAACTCGCGTTCGGTGGCGTCGCAGACCGCCTTGGTCAGCAGCTTGTCCGGAACAGACTCGCGGGAGAAGGATTCCACGCAGAATTCCACGGTCATGCGTTCAACGTCCCCGATTAGACAATAGCAAAAGCTCAGCGTCAGTCCCAGCTCCTCCAGTGCGCGGCGCACCTTGCGCGTCGCCGAGGGATCGACATTTCTGACGTCGGCAAGCTCGCCCGAGAGTCGGTCGAGCACCTGAGCCATCGCCGAAAATTGTCCGGCAATTACGTGCCGCACTTCGCCGATGCGCCGCCGTGCGGCATCGCGGGCAATGTGCTCATTGTAGCAGACGTTTGTCTGTGAGGCAAGATCACGACTGCGGCAGCAGCGGTTTTTGAACTGCTCGGGCAGCTCCTCCGGCGTGATGCAGCCGTTCTTTTTGAGAACGGGGAGCATATCGGAAAAGGCTTTGACGGTGTCGTTCGGAACCTTCACCCAACAGTAATTTTTCAGTCCGCAGTCGGAACACACTTTGCGGCAAACGCCCTCAAACAACCCGGAGGTGTCGTTCCCGCGCAGCTTGTCTAAACGGTCGGAAACCTGCCCGGTGATGACACCGACGTCCTGCAAGGCTTCGGAAAGGAAAGATATGCGCGTCATGTAGGCTTTTTTGATGTCGTCAAAGCCGTCGGAGGAATGTGCTTGGGGAAGGATGCTGAGCCGGGAAAGCCATTTCAGAGGAAACACAAGAAAGAGGGCACAGGCAACACAGGCGTCAAACAACACGCCCGGCATGGATTCGGTGTTGTAGGTGACAAGCAGAATCAATCCCGTGACCCCCATCATGGCGATGGCGGGACCGGCTTTGCCGTAAACGGAGAACATTCCCGCCAGAAGCCCGCCGAACCCGAGCAGAACGGTCAGAAACAGCAGCGAAGGATTGGCAAGGACAAATAAAAATCCCCACACCATGCCGCTGACGGAAGCAACGGTGGCGCCCGCAATAGAAGCGAGGATCAGTACGGCAAGCACGGCAAGCGTTTTTCCGAGCGAAAAATAACCGATCGGAATTGCCGATAATGGCAATAAAACAAGCCCGAACGCCAGCAGGAATCCGCCTTTTTGGGAAACGGAGAGATCGGAAACGGCAATTTTTTCTTCATAGGCTCGGATGGATTGGGCAAAGAAAAAGGAGAAAAACGCCGCCATGGCGGCTTCGGCAAGAGAGAGCATAGCGTCGTAGACGGTGATGCCGATCAGTGCATGGAGTCCGAAGGAGGCGGCAAGACAGGGGAAAAAGGTGATCAGCGGGGCAAAAAAAACGCTTTTCGCCGCCGATTTGCGAAATCCGAACAGCCACTTGGCAGTTCCTATCAGACAGAGGGCTACGGTATATTTTACAAAAAGTGTGGCGGAAGAATAGAGCAAAACTCCCGCCAATGCGCCGGCGGCAACGGCATAAGCACCGATTCCGGGTACCGCGGCGACCAACGCGAGCGCAAACGGCGAGAGTCTTTCAAAAACTACG
>DLVP01000040.1 GCA_003445125.1 Oscillospiraceae bacterium
TGATTTCCATCGGCAACGGCACCGCCTCGCGCGAGTCGGAAAAATTTGTGGCGGAGCTGCTGCATGAAATGAATCAGCCGGTCGAATACGCCGTGGTCAGCGAAGCGGGCGCGTCGGTGTATTCCGCGTCCAAACTGGCGGCGCAGGAGTTCCCCGATTTTGACGTGTCCCTGCGTTCCGCCGTGTCCATCGCGCGCCGCCTGCAAGACCCGCTGGCAGAGCTTGTGAAGATCGACCCGAAGGCAATCGGCGTCGGGCAGTATCAGCACGATATGCCGCCGAAACAGTTGGACGAAACGCTGTCGGGCGTGGTGGAGGATTGCGTGAATACCGTGGGTGTCGATCTGAACACCGCGTCGCCGTCGCTGTTGTCCCACGTGTCGGGCATCAGCGGGACGCTGGCGAAAAATATCGTGGAATTTCGCGAGGAAAACGGCGGATTCACCGATCGCAAACTGCTTAAAAAGGTCGCCAAGCTCGGACCGAAGGCGTTTGAACAGTGCGCGGGCTTTCTTCGCATTGCCGAAAGCAAGAATCTGCTGGACAATACCGCGGTGCATCCGGAAAGCTATCCCGCCGCCGAAAAGCTGCTGGAGCTGTGCGGATATACGAAGGAGCGCGTGAAAAAGGGCGATTTGTCAGGGCTGAAAGCCGCCGCCGAACTGGTCGGCAAACAAAAGCTCTGCGAGGAGACGGGCGTGGGAATGCTCACGCTCAATGATATTATCACCGAATTGATGAAGCCCGGGCGCGACCCGCGTGACGAGCTGGCAAAACCGCTGCTGAAAACCGATGTCATGGAATTGAAGGATCTCAAACCCGACATGATTCTCGACGGCACGGTGCGCAACGTCATCGATTTCGGCGCATTTGTGGACATCGGCGTGCACGAGGACGGACTGGTGCATATTTCGCAGATTTGCAATCGCTATATCCGTCACCCCTCCGAGGTGCTGAAAGTCGGAGATATTGTGAAAGTAAAGGTGCTGTCGGTGGATATGCAGAGAAAACGTATTGCGCTGACTATGAAGCTGTGACGGATATGGAAAAAGTGAGCATCGGTTCTCTTGAACTGGAAAAAACCGCCGTGCAGGCGCCGATGGCGGGCGTGGCGGATCGCGCGTTCCGAAGACTGTGCCGCGAATTCGGCGCGGCGGCGTGCGTGGGAGAAATGGCAAGCATCAAGGGTTTGTGCTACGGCGACAAAAATACCCCGAAGCTGCTGGAGGTGACCGAACCCGAACGCCCGATGGGGATTCAGCTGTTCGGAAGCGATCCCGAATATTTCGCCCGTGCGGTGCTTCTGGCGGAAAAGTTTTCTCCGGATTTCATCGACATCAACATGGGATGTCCCGCTCCGAAGGTGACCGCGACAGGCGCGGGAAGCGCGCTGCTGAAGGAGCCGAAACTCTGCGGGGAGATTGTGCGCGCCGCGGTGAAAAACAGTCGCGTGCCGGTGACGGTCAAAATCCGCAAGGGCTGGGACGATGAGCATACAACTGCGGTGGAGGTCGCCCGATATGTCGAGGAGGCGGGCGCGGCGGCAATCACGGTTCACGGCAGAACGCGCCGTCAGATGTATATGCCGCCCGTGGATCGGGAAATCATTTTCCGCGTCAAACAGGCGGTGAGCGTGCCGGTCATCGGCAACGGCGATATTGATTCTCCGCAAGCCGCCGCCGAAATGTACCGCGAAACGGGCTGCGATCTTGTGATGATCGGTCGCGCCGCGCTGGGACAACCGTGGCTGTTTGCGCAGGTGCGCGCGTTTTTGCGCGGCGAACTCGTGCCCGAAACGCCGTGTGTGGAACAACGGATGAATGTTCTGCGGCGGCAGGTGCGGTGGATGTGCGAAGAAAAGGGTGAATCGGTCGGAATGCGCGAAGCGCGCCGACACGCCGCATGGTATCTCAAGGGGATGCGCGGCGCGGCGGCAATGCGCCGCGCCTGTAGCGAACTGTCCACCCTTGACGATCTGGAACGTCTGATCGAAGAAGCCGTCCGTGCGGAACGGGAGGATCGGTAAAAGGAGGATTCCTTTGGAAAAAATACCGCATGAAGACAGTATAAAAAGAGTCCTGAATCGGTACGGTCTGAGCGCCGATTTCAGCGAATATAAAGCCTATATTGACAGGGAAAAGAACGGCTGGGTGAAGCTGATCGTGTCCGTCCTTCCCGAAAACGGTCCGCGCGTAGTGGTGAAAATTCTCCGCGAGGACGCTGACGAACGAACCCTCGAGCAGGAACGCGAAAAGACGGAAAAACAGTGCGCGTTTGCGGAAGCGATGCGCAGCCGCGGCATCCGCACGCCGAAACATTTTACGGCGGACGGGAAATTCTGCACCAACGAGGAGTATCACGGCATCCCCTGCTGCACGACCGTCGAAGAATGGTGCGGCGAGGAAGTTTGCGAGATCAACGCAGAGCGGGCGTTTCGGATCGGGGAACTGATGGCGCGGATGCACACGCTGTCGTTGGAAGCTTCCTGCAAAATCGGATGCGGGACGCTTTTTTCGGCGGCGGGTTGGAACGACGTGGATGCTTTCGACAGGTTCTGCGAAATCACGCAGGACGAGCAGCTGGATCAGCAAACCGTGGGGAAAATCCGTGCTTTGCGTGACGAAAAACTGCGGGCGATTCGGGAAATGTGGGAAACGCTTCCCAAAGCCGCCGTGCAGGGCGATATTTCTATCAATAACCTCGTGGACGGCACCGACGGATTGACGGTGTTTGACTATAACAACGCGGGCGACGAGGTGCTGATTTCCGATCTGGTAATGGAAGGCTTGCTGACAGCATATGAAATGGAGCTTCCGCAGGGTGCCGATCCCCGGATTCGGGAGACCTTCTTTCCCGCGTTTCTGAACGGGTATCTTTCCGTTCGCAGTCTCAGTGCCGCGGAGGCACAGGTGGCATGGCTTGTGTATACGCTCTACCGTGCGCTGTGGTTTACAAGAATCGTGTACCGGGAGGACTCTCTCGAAGCGCTTGTGAAAAGGAAGGATTACGATGCCGCCAACCGTCTGCTCGCGCAGATGCTGGCGGATATGACGCAGCCCGACGACGGAAGATTCCGGAAGTGACGGACATTTTCAGACAGAAAAAAACGGCGCGCCTGCCTTATCGGGCAGGCGCGCCGACTGACAAAAAGCGCAGAACAAGGGGCGACCGCCGTATGGCGGTCGCCCCAGACCGTCAATAAACCGTCGGACCGTTAAAATACGGAGTTATCTACGTGAGGGTTTCCGACTTTCGTGTTTTGCTCTGCAAATCTTAAAATTTTGAGAAAATTCGGAAATCAAAAATACTATCGCATTTTCACTTACTTCGCAGCTCGCGTCCTACCGTATCTATATACGCCGACGGACGCGAGCTGCTTGTCTCCGGCGCTTTCTTGACGTCTGACAGCATGCCAAAAAACAAGTTTTTTGACACACTGAGGCGACCGCCGTATGGCGGTCGCCCCTTGTGTTTAAATCAGAACTGCGGTTCTTTGAAGTCTTTGTTTTTGCTGACGGAAACTTCTTTAAGCGCCGCACCGGCGGGCATGAGCTTTGCCATGATGACGAAACGCTGATCCGAACGCTTGCCATACACACGGGTGCAGGTGGAAAGGGTCAGGATCTTGTCGCTGGAAGTGACGTCCACGTCAAAATCAAAAATGCTGCGGCTTTTCGCTTCATCGGTCAGATCGGTGAGATCGGCGGGGTTTTCGTCAATGTAATAGAAATTGATGTCGGTGTAGAAAACGGCAAAAATCTGCCAGTACATTTCTTCTTCGGTGGTCGAAAAGCTGATATAGGGGTTTTCGCGGGCAAAATCGATGTGATCGTATGCCGCGAGCTGGGCAAACCATTTGTCCTTGGTGTCGTTGCCGATACGCGTCGGACGCCAGCAGTTGGTCCAGTTGTGACCGTAGACGATCGTGTTCTTGGAAAGGTCGCTCCGATCACCGAACGTGCAGGCATAATCCGCCCAGACGCTCGCACCGCCCTTAACGTACTTTTTGTTGTAGTCGCGGTTGAGGTAATAGCCGGAATTCGGCTCCTGCACCACGCCGTAGTCAATGTTCGTATTCGGAATTTTGATCCAGCCGATCGTGTCACTGTTTTTCTTTTTCAGCGCGCTGATCTTGGAAGAATCGATCTTCGCCACGTTCACGCCGTATTCGTTGACCGTGGAGGGCTTGCTGGACGTCTCCTTGCTTGATGTCTCTTTGCTTGAAGTCTCCTTGCTGGACGTTTCTTTGCTGGAGGTGTCCTTGCTTGAAGTCTCTTTACTTGATGAGTCCTTGCTTGATGTCTCCTTGCTTGAGGTGTCCTTACTTGATGTCTCTTTGCTCAAAGTGTCCTGCTGCGAGGAAACGGCTTCGGAGGAAGATTCGTCGGTGCTCACATAATCCGACATATCCAGTACAATATCCGAGACGATCGGTTCGCTCGGCTTTTCCTTTCCGCAGGCGGCAAGCGCCCCCGCCGTCATACCGACAGCCAGCAGTACAGCACAGAATTTTTTCATAAAACGCATCCTTTCGACATAATTGAAATTCAATATAAGTTATTCTATCATACTTTCGGAAAAAAGTAAACACTTTTCTTTCAGCTTTTTCTTGCTAAAAACGGAAAAATGAGGTAAAATAGAAGGAGAGTATGTCAAAATGCCGTGAAAACGGCAGAAGGAGAAACTGTATGGCAGAAACTACGACAAACAAAAGAAAACGTCCTGCGGCGGCAATCGTTGGGGCACTGATTGTGCTGTTCACCTGTATCGGTATTTTTTCCACCGTGTCCGCGGGAGTGCGGCTGGTGAAAAAGCTGACGGACGACAGCCATCGCTATGTGGAATTTGAACGAATGATCTACCCGGTGGTTATGTTCGACCCTGTGCCGTTTGCAAGCATCGATGCTGCCGATCCGTCCATGCTGCTGCAATCGTCCATGTGGGCGGTGCTGCTCAATCAGGACACCTCGGCGTATCAGACGGATGATATCGGCTTTTTGCTGATTCCGTCCACCGATCTGGATGTCTGGTGCAAAAAATTGTTCGGAGATACGGTGACGCTGGAACATACCACGATTGAAGGCGATTCCACTACCTTCTATTACAGTGAAGACAACAAAATGTACCATGTGCCTGCACAGACCAGCGTGGTACACTATACGCCGCGGGTGAAAGGCATTTCCAAAAACGGCACGACCTGCACGCTGACGGTGGATTATATTTCGCCGATGAGCATTGCGTCGAATATCTTCACAGAAAACGACGAACCGATTGCCGATAAGACCATGTATTATGTGCTTTCGCAGACGGACAACGGCTACATCATCACTTCGGTGCGCTATACGGCGGACGAACCGGTGTACGAGGAATCTTCTCAGGACACTTCTTCGGAGGAAATCCCACCGGAGGCGCCTTCTTCGGAAGAAACCTCTTCGGAAGAAACTTCTTCGGAGGAAGCTTCACAGGAAAGCTCTGACACTTCCGGTACGGAAGAATCCGGAGAGACTTCTTCGGAAAACACCTCGTCCGGAGAGGCTTCGGAGGTGCCGGCTGAGGCGCCCGCCAATATAACTNNGCAGCGCCGGGAGAGGCGATTTGAGTCCGCTTTTTTCAAGCGGACAGAAAGGATTTGAATTTTTTGAGTAAACTCCTGAAATTTTGCTGCCCCTGCCTGTTCGGGCTGGAAAGTGTGCTGGCGTCCGAAATCAAAGGAATCGGCGGGGAAAATATCACCGCGGATAATGGAAAAGTTACCTTTTTTGGCGACGAAACCACCGTCGCCAAAGCCAACCTCTGGCTTCGCACGGCGGAACGGGTGATTCTTGTGCTGGGCGAGTTCCAGGCGCGCACGTTTGAACAGTTGTTTGAAGGGGTGCGCGCAATTGACTTTTCTCCCTACATAAGCCGG
The DNA here is from genome assembly GCA_003445125.1 of Oscillospiraceae bacterium. Taxonomy (GTDB): domain Bacteria; phylum Bacillota; class Clostridia; order Oscillospirales; family Ruminococcaceae; genus UBA11540. The sequence goes on from DLVP01000040.1 coordinate 5,909, forward strand.
GACGCTGCGTTTACGGTCAACGGCTGGTCGCTGAATTCCGATCTTTCCAGCGTGCCTGCCTGCC
>DLVP01000094.1 GCA_003445125.1 Oscillospiraceae bacterium
CCTACAAAAAGATTTCCGACGGTACGAACTTCATCACGGAAGCGTCGAACCTGCTCGGCAACACTTCCTACTGGACGGGAAGCACTAATCAGATCAACACGGTGTTCGACCGTTTTGCGGGCGGATATACGACTTGTAAAATTGAAAGCAGCGAATCCTATGACATGGGAACCGACTTCTCCATGTCGGTGGGATTTGCCATCGTCGGCAACGAAATGTCGTCGGTGACGGCGGATTCGGTCAATAACAACTATGCGAGCATGAAGGTCGGCGATTTTGAGCTTCGCGCAGCGGCAGGCTCTAAACTGCTGGTCGTATATTACAAAGGAAAAGAAGTCCTGCGCCACGCGTTCAAGGTTCCGGTCACGCGTGAGAACGACGATCGGTACACCGTGGCAAAATGCAGCGATACGCTGTACCTCTATCGCAACAACGAGCTGCTGGCACAGACCAAGATTGACAAAGAGGCGGCTCTTTCCGGAAAAATTACGATTTGCAACAAGGGCTGGTGCCCCAACAACTTCCGCGATGTAATGCTGAAAGCAGGCATACAGGCGCCGGACGGCACCACGACTCCCTCTGTAATTACCGGCGTGACTGTCAAGGAGCACACACAAAGCGATAACGGTCATGAGACGGTTGTTTCTAACCTCAATAACCTCGTGGACGGCGATCTCAACACTTTCTGGCAGGGCAATGTGAAATGGGGCGGCGATATTACGCACACCTTTGTGCTGGAGCTTCCCGCCGAGAAATACATCACCGGCATGACGCAACATTGGGGCGGCGGCAACGGCTATTCCAAAGCCACTACCGATTCCGAGACATTGTATTCCGTCGATGGCGAAAACTGGACATCGATGGGAACTTACCGTACCGAAGCGGTTGATGAGTCTTGGAGCGCCTCAAGATTGGTGATCAATTACAATCTGGACACTCCCGTCAAGGCAAAGTACATTAAAATCGTTTCTTCCAAAAACGGCGGAAGACCTTCTTTGGGTGCCTATGAATTTGAGGTGCGCGGCTACGACAGCGACCCTGTGATCGTGGAGTATACGGTCAACTGTGTGGACGCGGACAATGGCAACACCGTGTTCAACACCTACACCGAACAGGCGTTTGTCGGCTTTAACACGACGGTCACGCCGAAGCAGATCGACGGTTATTCCCTCATTTCCGAGCCGGTCACCATGCGTTTCGGCACCGAGCCGCAGACATTCACCTTCAAGTATCAGAGAAAGACCTCCGCGGCCATCGGAACGCCCGCAGCGAACATTCGTCTGGGAAACGGCACAGTCAAAGCAGGTCTGCGCTTCAGAACCGATTTCACCAAGGACAGCCTGTTCCTCAAGGTGTACGGCAATGAGAAGTACCGCTATTCGGACGATGCGCTGGTGCAGTTCGGTACACTGCTGGTTCCTTATAAACTGCTCGGCTCCTATGCGGACGTGGTCGAAATGTTCCAGGCAGAAGCGAGCCTTGCCGAATCTGAGCGCAAGGTGGTGAACGTGGTCGCGAAGAACATTTACGCGCAGACCGACAGCACGATTTCCTTCACAGGCGTGCTGACGGATATCCCGGCTGCTCAGTATAAGACTAACGTGTGCGCGGTCGGTTATGTGCGTTATCGTACCGCCGCCGATCAGCCGTGGACTTATGAGTTTTCGTCGCAGAAGATGCAGTCCTATGCGGGCGTGGCGAAACTGGCGCGCGAAAACGAATACAGCGACGAAAAGGTCAAGGGCAACGCCGAACTGGAGGCAATCGCCGCACAGCTCGATGAAATCATCGGTGCTTCCAATCCCGAGCTTCCCGGTACGGTCGGAGACGACGGTCAGGGCGGCTGGATCGACAACGGCATGTGGTATTGATCGCGGGTTCTGCGGTTGATTCCCTGAATTTAAAACAAAATGATCCCGCGGGNNTGCCGCCTTTCGGCGGCACCCGCGGGGATTTTTGTAAGCAGGGGAGAGGACTTTGCGGATAAAAAAATATCGGACAACCACTGCATTTTGCCAAAACGACGGATCAAAAAAAGCTGCCCTCAATCAAGGAGGGCAGCTTTTTGTTGTCGAACAGTTCTAAAAAACCGTCCGTTTTTTATTTTTTCACTTCCACGCTCAGTCGGGCGGGCGCAAGCCCGTCGGCAGTCGCGTACAGCGTCAGCTTGCCTTCCGTTTCGGTCAGCTTCACTGCCACGCTGCACAGTCCCGCAAACAGACGGCGATCGGGGCACGCGGGCGGCGTGTGATCCGTAGCGACCGCACCCGTACCGACCAGCGTACCGATATAATTGCACTCAAAATGCACGGTCGGTTCGGCATCGGGAACAAAGCGTCCGTCCTCGTCCTCGCAATAGCAGGTGAACAGCGCCACATCCTGTCCGTTGGCGCGGATGTCGTCGGCATTTTCCAACCGCAGCTTCAGGCGCGCGGCTTTTTTCGTGGTTTCATGCGCGTCCTCGGCAACCTTTTTGCCGTCGATATAACCCACGGCGCGCATACTGCCCGCTCGGTATTCCACCTGCCACTCGCAGTGCGAAAACCGCTCGCAGGTCTTTCTTCCGAGGCTCTTGCCGTCCAAATACAGTTCCACTTCGTCGCAGTTGGTGTACACCCAGAACGAGATGATCTCGCCCTCGTGCCCGCTTAAGTTCATGTGCGGGAACAGGTGGAGCATCGGCTCGGACTTCCAGAAGGACTGATTGAGATAAAACGCGTCTTTCTTCTGATAGTACAGGTCGATCGCGCCCGAAAAGCTCGACAGGCGCGGCCAGTTGCATTCTCCGCGGTGGTCGATGGCGATCCACTGGAACCCGCCGGCAATCCAGTCGATACCGCTGATGACTTTGGCGCTGTTCTGGCGGCCGCGGAACCACAGGTTGGTGTCCTGGTCGTAGATGTCGGGCAGATAGCCTTTGCGTGTCGCCACGACGCCCGCACGCGCGGAATAAGTGGCGCAGTTTTCGGACGAATAGATGCACTTGTCGGGGTACAGCTCGTGGAGCTTCTCCATGTGTTCGATATTATAATTCACGCCGATGATGTCGCAAATGTCGAAAATCTGCGTGGCAAACGGGTCGTGCGACTGTGCCGCGGTGACGGGGCGGGTGGTGTCCAGCTCCTTGACGGCGGCGTACATGGTCTGAAAAATCTTTCTGCCCTGCGGGAAGGTGAAATACTCCTCCTCGTTGCCCATGCTCCACATAATCACGCACGGGTGGTTGCGGTCGCGGCGGATGAGCGTCTGAAGCTGTTCAATACCGTCGCGCGTGGACTCGAAAAAGCGCGTTTCATCCATCACCATGATGCCCTCGCGGTCAAATGCGTCCATCTGGGCTTCGGTGTGCGGATAGTGCGACGTGCGGTAGGCGTTTGCGCCCATTTCCTTGATCAGCCGCGCCTTATGGCGGCAGATGTTGTCGGGCATGGCGCGTCCCGTCAGTCCGAAGTCCTGATGCGAGCAGACGCCGTTGATCTTGATCTTTTTGCCGTTGAGGTACAGTCCCGTTGGCTTGTACTCCAGCGTGCGGAAGCCGAACGTCGTGTCCGTTTCGTCAATTGCTTTGCCGTCCTCGATGACGGCGGTGTGAACGGTGTACAGATGCGGCGCGTCCAATTCCCACAGCGCGGGATTTTCGACCTCGACCGACTGCATGACGGAAACCTTTCCCTTGCGCGGGACAGGGATGCCCTCGGTCAGCACCGACGCGACCTCCCGCTCCCCGTCATACACGGTCGAACGCAGGCTCACCGTGCGCGGCGAAAAACCGTCATTGCGCAGATCGGTGGAAATTTCGGTGTCCCACAGCGTTTCGGTTTTCTTTTGCGGTGCGGCAAACACGCCCCACAAATCCACGGCAACCGTATCGGTCACGCGCATCCACACGTGCCGATAAATGCCCGCGCCCTCATACCACCAGCTTTGATGGAACGGTCCGCTCTGCACATAGACCGCCAGTTTGTTGTCCTTGTCAAAAAACACAAAATCGGTGATATCCACCTCAAACGGCGTATAGGCACAACTGTTGTGAAAGAGCTTGGTGCCGTTGAGATACACGTCCGCCTCCGCCGCCACGCCGTCGAAAAGCAGCGTAATGCGGGCGTTTTCGTCGGCGGGATCGACGCGGAAATATTTTGCGTACCACGCGTTTTCATACTTGAAATATCCAAGGGAGGCGTTGTTTTCGGGCTTCGGCTCCTGTTCGATGAGGTAATCGTGCGGCAGATCTACAGGATACCACCGCTCCGTCGTGGGACGTCCGTTGTTTCCCCAATGTTCGGCGCGGCAGTCATACCCGGGTGACGCCGGTCCCCACAGCACCCGCGGGGTGTGCGCCGTGCGGTAGGCAAAGCATTTGTCGGGCGCTTCATCGATCGCCACGTCTCCCAAATGAAAGAACCAGCCTTTGTCCATGGAAATTGTCTTTCTCATACAATCTCTCCTTTGCGCAAATGCGTCTTTTCCCAGGCCGGGAAAGTGTCCACATAGGTGTCCGACAGCCGTTTCATTTCCTCCACGGTGTCCTCGTTGGTCGGGTCGGCAACCGTGGCGGTTTTCAGTCCCGCCGCTTTTGCCGCCCGAATTGCCAGGAGCGAGTCCTCAAACACCCACGTTTCCTCGGCAGGAGTGCCCAGCGCACTCAGCGCCGTTTCAAAAATTTTGGTTTCCGATTTGGAGGTGTTCAGCTCGGCACAGGTGAACACCGCGTCAAACATCTCCGACAAATTCAACCGCTTCAGCGCGGGGTCGATCAGATGTCTGCCCGACGCCGTCGCCAGTGCGAGCTTCACGCCCTGCGCCTTCAGATCCCGTACTAGCTCCCACGCGCCCTCTTTAAGCGGAAGCGTCTCGTGATACCGATGCTCCACCATTGCGTTGATTTCCGAAAAAATCTGCTCGGCAGATTTGTCCAGATGAAAAAAGTCACGAATATAAGCCGCCGATCGGTCAAGGCTCATCGTGCGGAATTCCTGCGTGATCCCCTGTGCCTGCAATCCGTTTTGCGTGAGATACTCCTCGCACACGGAAAACCACATCGGCATGGAATCCAGTAACGTACCGTCAAAATCAAAAATCGCGCCGTATATTTTCATGGTCATCCCTCCGTTTTTTTCATTGTACCAAATCGCAAAAGCAAAGTCAATTGAAAAACTCCGTTCTCTCTTTTGAGAACGGAGTTTTTTGTCAGAGATAAGCACACGCGAATCCGAGAATCAGCAGCAGCCCGAAATTGATCGCGGAAAACAGCAGAAGATAGCGCCCGGGTTTCCGATCGGCACAGCGGTTGTACTCGCGGAAGGTAATCAGACTTGCCAGCGAAGAAATCAGCGTGCCGATGCCGCCGATGTTGACCGCCCGTAGCAGCGCGGCGTAGTTGTCCGTGAAGTGCGACAGCAGCACCGCCGACGGCACATTGCTGATGCACTGGCAGGACAAAATGCCGTACAACAGCGGATTTTTCCCGACCAGCCCGCTCAGCAGTTCCCGCACCGCATCGATCCGCGCCATGTTTCCCGAAAACACGAAAAACGCGCAGAAAGTCAGCAGCAGTCCGTAATCCACCTGCCACAGGGCTTCGCGGTCAAGCAGCACCAGGGATGCCGTGATAATTCCTATGCCCCACTCCCACGGGAGCAGACGAAACACCATGGCAATCGACAGAAAAAACAGCACAAGGTAGATTCCCGTCCGCACGGGCGAGGGCTTTTCGGAAATATAGTCCCCCACCGCCAGCGGCGTCGGACGCACAAACAGACAGCACACGGTAATCAGCACAAACGACAGCAGAAACGGCATTGCCATAATTTTCACAAACTCAGCATTTCCGATATGATAAAAAGAGTACAGATACAGGTTCTGCGGGTTGCCGAACGGCGTGAGCATCCCGCCAAGGTTTGCCGCCACATTCTGCATGATGAACACGAACGGAATGGATTTTCGGTTGCCCGTGCTGTCCAGCACGAAATAACCGAGCGGCAAAAACGTGATCAGCGCCATATCGTTGGCAATCAGCATCGACCCGAACAGCGTGATGTACACCAGCGCCAGCACCGCCGCCCGCAGATTTTTGAACACGCGCACGATGCTCCCCGCCACATAGCGGAAAAAGAAAATGTTGCGCAGTGCGCACACGACCGCCAGCGTTCCGTACAGGCAGGCGAGCGTTTTCAGATCAAAATATTCGAGATATTCCGCATCCGGCGGCACGAAGCACATCGTAATCGCCGCGGCAATCAGCGCAATGCACAGCACGGCGTTTTTCTTCACAAAAGCTGTCAAGTTCATCCCTCGTTTTTCAAAAACGCCGACCCGGATTGCCGCGCCGACGGAAAGCAGCCTTTCAAAAAATGTCGCGCGGTTTTGAAAAAACCGCGCGACATTAAGCATACGCTTTTTTTCGACAAATTGCAAGCGTTTTGTGAAATCCGTGAAAAGATTTTCGGGCGGCAGGTCAAAACGCGTCGTTTTTGCCGCAAGGGCGGCTCCCGCAAAGCAGATTCTGAAATTTTTCGGAAGCAGACACGCAAAACCCGCCCGCATTTTCAACTTTATGTTGAAAATGCGGGCGGATTTCCTCTCGGTAATATCATTTCCCGTCATAGCGGCGATCCACCGTGATCACGCAGCGACACCGCGCGTCCTCGCGCCGCATCATTTCGTCGATTTGCTTTGCCAGCGCCTGCGCCTGTGCGTCGGTATACCGACGCGGCACTACCAGATCAAAAATCAGATTGATCCGTCCCGTGCCGTTGACCAATCGGAAATCGTGAAACGTCAGATCCTCATCCACTTCGCTTACAATCTCCCACAGCTGCCGCCGCTTTTCCAGCACCACTTCATCGTTGGTTTCGATCGGATCCATATGAATCACCAAAAGCACGCCGAGATCCCGCTGCACCTCGTGTTCGATTTTATCAATCAGTTCATGCGTCTCCTCCAGCGGGCTGTCGTTGGGAACTTCCGCATGAATCGTCGCCATATACCGACCGGGACCGTAGCTGTGGATAATCAGATCATGCGTGCCGATAATCCCGTCGTAGCTCATCACCTGCCGCACGATGCGCTTTTCCAGCTCCGGGTCGGCGGCTTCTCCGAGAAGCGGCGTCACCGTGTCCCGCACAATGCCGATGCCCGACAGAATGACCAGCACGGCGACCGCCGCCCCCATAAAGCCGTCGAGGTTATAGGAAAACACGTGGGACAGTATCAGGGAAAGCACCGTCGCACCCGTGATCAGCACATCGCCGAACGCGTCCGCCGCGGTCGCCTTCATCACGGTTGAATCGATTTTCTTCCCCAATCGGCGGTTGAACAGTCCCAGCCACACCTTCACCAGCATCGACGCGGCAAGCAGTACCACCGTCAAAACCGAAAAGACCGTGTCGCTCGGGGCAAAAATTTTCTTTACCGAGCTTTCCAGGCAGGAAAGTCCGACTTCCAGCACCAGAAACGCCACAATCAGCGCGGCAATGTACTCCGCTCTGCCGTGTCCGAACGGATGATCCGCATCGCCCGGACGCGCCGCAATTTTCACGCCGACCAGACCGATGACCGACGAAGCGGCATCAGAAAGGTTATTGAACGCGTCTGCGGTGACGGAAATGCTTTGAATCAGTGTGCCGACCGTGATTTTCAACGCAAACAGCAGCACGTTGGCAATCACGCCGACCACGCTTGCCATCACGCCGTATGCCGTGCGCACCTGCGGATTCTCCACCTGCTCGCTGTTTTTGACAAAGAGCCGCTCCAGTCCCATATGTTCACCTGACATTCCGATAGTATTTGAAGTACATCACCAATGTGCGTTCGCGGTTCTGAATCTCATCTGTTCCCCGCACCACTACGCCGTCGCCGCTCATCAGCTCGCCCAGCGTTACGCTGTCAAGCGGCGCGCGGAACTCCTCATGCCCGCACACGTGCAGCACCAGCTCTCCGTCCACGACGCAGACGCCGCCCTCTTTTCCGAGGACGGTTTCGGTGTAGGTCGCCGCATCCCGTTCGGTGATGTAATTGACCTCTTTGCCCGCAATGCGGGCGTAGACGTCCAGCGTTTCGCGGTTTTTCTGATCGTTCTTTTTCTTTTTGAAAAACATAACTGCCTCCGTGAATGAATCGTTCGCACTGCGGCATATGGGAAGTCCGCCGAAGACGCAAAACAGCGTCTTTCTGCCGCCTTTCGGTTTTGAAGCCTTGCATTTTGCCCTTGCTTTTTCTGCGGCACAGAGAAAAGACACGCACAAACATAGGCTCCCTCCGGGAGGGAGCTGTCGCGGAGCGACTGAGGGAGAACGCGAGACTTTCGGGTTTTCGCCGTTTTCGGTGTTGAAACCTTAAATTTTGCTTCTGTTACTCTGTGGCACAAAGCCGAAATTTGCACCAACTCATGGCTTATTTCCGGGTAGGGAAGACGACGCGGAGCACCTGAGGGATTGTTTTGAAAGCAGCGTTTTTTCGCCTTCAGGGGTGGCGAAAACCCTTGATTCATCGGATCTCCCGCGCCTCCAGATAGAACCGCTTATCACAGGCGTGACCCATCGAAAACGTCTTGCGCGGCAGCGCGCCGTCCAGAATCACCGTGGAAAAAAGCTCTTCCTTTTTCATGCCGCCAAGCAGGAAACCGACGGTATGTTCTTTTTCGCAAAGCGAACGCACCACGTCGTCGCCGTGAATGTAATCGATTTTTCCGCCGTTTGCCTTGAGCCACGCGTCCAGAAACGCCTGCAGCGTGCCGACGGACAGCTGCGAAGTCGTGCGGTGGAAGTACAGCGTCTGTTCCTTTCCGCCGCAAACAACGGTTACCGACTGGTGATCCGCCCGCTCATCGGCGTCAAGCTCCGAACGAAGCGCCGACAGCAGCGCCGCGGCATCCACGTCAAATACGACGCGGTGAATCGGCTCGAAAGCGAGCGCATCGCTGTGCAAATTGACGACCTCTGCCAGTGCATAGCGCGATTTTTCGGTCGGATGATTTTTATCACAGGTTTTCGCCGTCGCCAGCGAATGGTTGCCGTCGCCTACGGCAAACGCCAGCACGCCGCGGTCGGAAATGCCGTACATTTTCTCAAATCGCGCCGGGTCGGACAGCTCGTCAAGCCGTGCCTGCAGCGCTTCTGCCGCCTCACCGTCCACAAGATAGCCGCGGACGTGACCGCTGTTCTGCATGAGATCAAAATCATAGACCTTTTTCAGTGCCGCCGTTTTCAGCGGTTCGATCACTTTTTTTTCGGGATCGTCAATCAGCAGCATCACGTGCGGCAGCTCCAGCGCCGCGTGTTCGCGGATTTTCACCCGCGGCGGAATACGCTCCGCGACGGTCGCTTCGGTGGCGCGCACGGGCGATTGCGAGCCTTTTTCAAAATCGTACTGTCGGAGATCCACCGCGCCGACCACGCCGCAGCGCACGCTGCCGTCGCGCAGGGTGCGTTCGGTGTAGATGAACGAATGAGGATAGCGGCGGAAAAGATTTGCCTGCTCATAGGCGATCATCGTCGCGTTAATGCGCTCGATGCGCGCCTGCACGTCGGGTTCTTCCAGATAAATTTCGGGCAGGGTGAGGCGCAGCGTGGACGGCGCGTCCCCGACCAGCGCGTTCACCGCGTCCCAGTAGTCCGGCTGCCCCGTGTACTGGTCGCACGCCACCACGCTCCATTTGGTCATATCAATGTGTTCGGGCAGCAAAATGTCCGCCGCCCGGAATGCGGATTCTTTCATTTTTTCTCATCCTTTTTCGGTTTCTTTTTCCTATTATACGAAATTTTTCTTCCGTTTGCAACTCTTCCTTGACAATCTGCCGCAAATGTTTTACCATAGGGAAGAAAGGCAGGAGAACATTTTGACTTTGAATCTTGTATTGGTTGAACCGCAGATTCCCCAGAACACCGGAAACATCGCCCGCACCTGCGCGGCAACAGGCGCGCGGCTGCATATCGTCAAACCCATGGGCTTTAAGATCGACGACAAAAAGCTCAAGCGTGCGGGACTGGATTACTGGCATCTGCTGGACATCACCTATTATGACAATTGGGACGATTTTGCCCGAAAAAATGCGGGCGGAAGGTTTTATTTTTTCACCACCAAAGGCAAGCATATTTTCAGCGACGCGGCGTTTGAGGATCAGAGCTATCTGATTTTCGGGCGCGAGGATGCGGGACTGCCCGAGGAGCTTCTGCATGAGCATCCGCAGGACTGCCTCCGTCTGCCGATGATCGGCGAGGCGCGCAGTCTGAATTTGTCCAACACGGTCGCGGTCGCGGCATACGAGGTGCTGCGGCAGTGGGGCTATCCACACCTGAAAACGCAGGGAAAGCTGACGAAGTTTGAGGACTGAAACGAAGTTTTCGTGCCTGCGGATTGTCTGACTTCCGAAACGGACGAACTCTTCCGAACCGCCTGCTTCTGAAGTCGATACTGCGGCGTATCGCTGCGACGAAAACCGTAAAAATCACTGCGGCGGCTGTCCGTTCGGACAGCCGCCGCAGTTGTGTTTTTTATTCCGCACGGTATTTTGAAGAATCAAAAATCCGCATTTTCTCTTTTGTCGCTTCTTTGATCGCATTCACGACGGCGGGCATGATCTTGTGGTAGCCCACGCCCGGCGCGTAGTGCTCGTATGCCGCTTTTTCCGCGGCAATGCTGATATCGGTGAAAATATTCACCTTGGCGATTCCGCGGGCAATGCAGTTTCTGAAATCCTGTTCGCTGAGTCCCGAACCGCCGTGCAGCACGAGCGGCATGCTCACCTTTGCGGCGATCGCTTCCAGTACGTCCAGTGCGAGCTTCGGCGTGGATTTATAGGTGCCGTGCGCCGTGCCGATTGCCACCGCCAGCGCGTCCACTCCGGTGCGGCGGACGAAATCCTGCGCCTGGTCGGGATCGGTGTAAATGCCCGTGTCGGCGGCGTTGGCGTTGGAGCCGACGTGTTCAAGCTCGCCCTCCACTGTGACTCCGCGCGCATGGGCATAGCGGACGATCTTTGCCACCGATTTGATGTTTTCCTCATAGGACTTGGTGGAGCAGTCGTACATTACCGAAGAAAAGCCGCTGTCGATGGCTTTCTTTACGTTTTCCTCGGTCAGTCCGTGGTCAAAATGCACCGCGGACCGGCACCTTGGCTTCCCGCGCCTTGGGCAGCAGCATGGCGGCAAGTACGCCCTGCGCCATTTCCGGATTGACGGTATTGAACAGTCCCACGCCGTAGTGCGCCTTTTGCGCCTGCAGGAGAACTCCGTTGAGATTTACTAACATAAAAATTTCCTTCGAATCTTTTGAATTTTTCCCCTCTTTTCAAAAGTTACTCCGTTTTGTCACACCTGTCAAGCCTTTTATTCGGGAATCTGTCGCGTAAAAGGAGATTTTGTGTTCGGCAATTCGATCTGTCTGTGAATTTTTGCTTGCGGCACAGCAGTCGGACACCGGTAGGCTGCCCTCTTTCCAAGAGGGGGCTGTCGCCACAGGCGACTGAGGGGTGTTTGGATTTTTGGAAAAACTGAAATAGAAGTGAAAAATCTAAGGCTCAAACCCCAAAATCTGCACATTTTTCTTCTGCGGCAGCATAGCACGGTTTTGCCTGCCGGTGGACTTCGGATTTTATTTTTTTTCAGACTTTCGGTAATCGCTTTGAATTTGAAAAACGTCGGTTGCAAACTTCCGTCAAAAAGCGAAAGAAAAAGGAGAACGCGAGTCTCGCGCTCTCCTTCAGTCGCCTTCGGTGACAGCTCCCTCCCGGAGGGAGCCTTTGTTTGTGCGTGATTTTTCTTTGCACAAAAAGGGAAATTTCTGCAAAATTTCGGAAAATATCAAAAACAATTTTCCGAGTCGCCCAGAGTGGATTTCTGCACGGATTCGGTGCTTTCGAGGTCAATCCCTCACCCGCTCCGCGCCAGCCGTCCTTGTCTCAAGGGTGCCATGAATCGGTGCGATTTTCGGCTTTGTACCGCAGAGAAAAGCAAAGACAAAATCCGGGTTTCACAGTTTTCAACACGAAAGTTTGCACTTTTAAAACGAGCGATTTTCGCCGCAGTTTTTTCGCACCGCAGCCGGTTACCGCAGCAGATTGTTGTCCTCAAAATAGTCAATTTTCATCGCACGGCGCACGTCGGCAAGTGTGGCAGCGGCTTTTTGCTCCGCCTTTTTGCTTCCCTCGCGCAGAATGTCCAGCACTTCGGGCAGCCGCGCTTCCCATTGCTTGCGGCGCTCGCGGATGGGCGCCAGCTCCGCCTGCATGACGTTGTTGAGAAACTTCTTCACCGTCACATCGCCCAAGCCGCCGCGCTCGTAGTGCGCTTTCAGCTCGTCGAGGTTCTTGTATTCCGGCAAAAATTCCGCAAAGTGCTCGTCGCGGGAGAACGCTTCCAGATAGATGAACACGGGGTTTCCCTCGGTGTGTCCCGGGTCTTCGCGGCGCAGGTGCGTCGGGTCGGTGAACATCGACATGATCTTGGTGCGGATTTCTTCGGGTTCGTCGGAAAGATAGATGCAGTTGCCCAGCGATTTGCTCATTTTGGCTTTGCCGTCGATGCCCGGCAGACGCAGGCAGGCTTTGTTGGACGGCAGAATAATCTCCGGTTCGACCAGCGTCTCCCCGTAGACCGAGTTGAATTTGTGCACGATTTCGCGGCACTGCTCCAGCATCGGCAGCTGATCCTCACCGACGGGAACGGCAGTCGCGCGAAACGCGGTGATGTCCGCCGCCTGACTGATCGGATAGCAGAAAAATCCGACGGGAATGCTGGCTTCAAAATTGCGCTGCTGAATTTCGGATTTCACCGTAGGGTTGCGCTGTACGCGCGACACGGTGACGAGATTCATATAATAAAACGTCAGCTCGGTCAGCTCCGGAACCATCGACTGGATGAAAATCGTAGATTTCTGCGGATCGATGCCGCACGCCAGATAGTCCAACGCCACTTGCAGGATGTTATTGCGGACCTTTTCGGGATGCTCGGCGTTGTCGGTCAGTGCCTGCGCGTCGGCAATCATGATGTAAATTTCCTCAAAACGCCCGCTGTTTTGCAGGGTCACACGCTCTTTCAGCGAACCGACATAGTGTCCGACATGAAGACGACCGGTCGGGCGGTCGCCGGTAAGAATGACAGGTTTCATAAACGGCTCCTTATCGATAGGATTCATTCCCTATATTATACACCCGTGCGCATACGCTGTCAACGGATTTCTTCGGCGGAGTGTTGCAAAAGAGGGGAAGGTGTGGTAAAATGAGGACATTCTGAAAAACGGAGGTGGGAAAATGCAGGTGATTTTGTGGGATATCGACGGCACGCTGCTGAATTTCAAAGCGGCGGAGAAGGCGGCGCTTCGGGCGTGCTTTCGGTCGCTTTCGGTGCCGATTGAAGGGACGGACGAGGAAATTGCCCGCTATTCGGAGATCAATCACACCTGGTGGGAGCGCATGGAAAAGGGCGAGGTGACAAAGCCTGAGGTGCTGCGCGGGAGATTTCGCGAGTTTTTCGCCAAAGAGGGGATTTCTTTTGACCGCATCGAGGAGCTTAACGCCGAGTATCAGATTCGCCTGGGCGATACTACGGTGTTTTTCGACCGCGCCAACGAGCTGGTCGCCTCTCTGCGCGGCAGGGTGAAGCAGTACGCCGCCACCAACGGTACGGCGATTGCGCAGGAACGGAAACTGAAAAATTCCGGACTGGATCAGCTGCTTGACGGCGTGTTCATTTCCGAAAAAGTCGGCGCGGAAAAACCGAATAAAGCCTTTTTTGAAGCGGTTTTCCATGAAATCGGAACTGTCGCGCCCGGGGAAGCGATGATCGTCGGCGATTCGCTGACGGGCGACATCCGAGGCGGGAAAAACGCGGGAATTCTGACCTGCTGGTACAATCCGCAGGGAGAGGAAAACCGTTACGGCATCGTGCCGGATTTTGAGATACGCAATCTGTGGGACGTGCTGAACCTTCCGCCGATGAAGGAAAACGTCCGTTGAACCGACGCGCCCCTGCGAATTTTCGCAGGGGCGCGTTTTGCCGTTCGGGGAAGAACGGCGTTTGCGGAAATTCCGTCGGGCAGACCTGCCGTTCGTACACGGTCAAACGCGGCGTCGGATTTGCCGGCGCCGCGTTTTTCAGTCTTTCATTTCCTTGTGTTCCATCCAGCCGATCTTGTTGACCTGGCGATTTCGCGCAATGGCAAGAGAATTGTCGGGAACGTCCTCGGTAATGGTCGAACCTGCCGCCGTGAAACAGCGGTTGCCGAGCTTCACGGGAGCGACCAGATTGGAATTGCAGCCGATGAACGCACGGTCGCCGACGGTGGTGCGGTGCTTGTATTTTCCGTCGTAGTTGACGGTGATGACGCCGCCGCCGAAGTTGACTTTCTTGCCCACGTCGCTGTCGCCGACGTAGGTCAGATGCGCAATGTGGGTTTCGTCGCCGATGACCGAATTTTTCACTTCCACGAAGTCTCCGATATGTACGCCGTCGCAAATTTCGGTGTTCGGACGGATGTGGCAGAACGGTCCCATGGTGACGCCGTTGTGCAGGGTGGACTGATAAATGCGGCAGGCGTCGATGCGGCAGCCGTCGCCGACCGTGCTGTTTTCGATCAGCGTGTCCGGACCGATCACGCAGTCTTCGCCGATGACCACCTTTCCGCGCAGAATCGTGCCGGGGAGAATGGCAGTGTCGCAGCCAATTTCCACGTCCGCGCCGATGAGAATTCCGTCGGTGTTCACAAACTCCACGCCGTTTGCCATGTGTTTTTCGATAATCTTTCGGCGGGCAATGTCGTTG
>DLVP01000184.1 GCA_003445125.1 Oscillospiraceae bacterium
ATCTGTCATGTTGCGGTAGTATGTAAAGACAATGGTTTTGTCTTCCGCGGTAATTTTCTTGGAAACTGTTGCCGGGATGAAATATCCGTTAAAGACTTTCGGGGATTCCGTTACCTCATACGGATAAACAGCGGTTTTCTTGACATCGTCTGCCAGTTTGTTTCCCTGACCGTCCACATAACTAATTGTGTAATCAATCGGAGACGGTTTCTTATAGTTAAACACAATCTCGTTGGTTTTGGTTTTGTCCAACTTGATGGACTGCGTTTCCTCAGACACCAGCTCCATGCCTTCAAAAACTTTATCGTCCGCTGCTGTTTTTGCAGTTGCGGAAACAGTTTCACCGTTTTCATTCACGCCGGTGATTGGGGGAATCATGTCATTTCCGTTCTCATCCATGTAACGAATTGTATAGTTTACCGGGTCTTTCGGATTATATTTTCCGAAAAGTTCAAATTCACGAACTACCGTTCTTCCGATAGTACCCGTAAGAACGATTTTTACGAATTTGACATTCTTTACATCAACCGCAGATGTCAAAGTAGCGTGGCAGGTGTCGATATTGTATTTTGTATCTTTGCCATAAGCAAAAGTGTAATTTTCAACATCAAACACCGAATCCGGCGTCTGCTTTTGCTGAGCTGCACGATTCCACAGATCCGCTTCCGTTACATCCGGAGTCTCGTGATACTGCTGATCTTCTCCGGCAAAATACACTTCCACTTTGTTCGGAATCGATTGACCCCACTTTTTGCCGCCGAAGCTCAGATTCAGCTTTGACAAATCATAGCTGCCGGCACCCAAAAGCTCGATTTCAAAGGTATAGGTCGGACGATCTTCGGTTCCTCCGTTATTAATATACGAATAGCTAACCAAGTGTGTATCCAAATCTCCGTCGATGGCGAGATTCGGATCGCTCTTAGTTTTACCATCGTCTTTTGCCCACCCTTCCTCTGCAGTGATTGTCGCTTTGCTCCAGTCAATTTTTGCCGGTTCCGCAGCAAACGCCGGGAACGACGTCATCGTGACCAGCATCATAACCGCCAGCACAAGTGCAAGCACTTTCTTTGTTTTTGACATTCTATTACCCTCCTTAAAATCTGACGGACACTTTTCAACCGTCAATTCCATACATAGATTATAAACCTTATTTTTTTCAAAGTCAATGCGTTTTGAAAAAAATTTGATCAACATTCTACTTTTTTCCTTCTAAAATCGATGATTTTTCGTGTGATTTCGCAAATTTAACAAATTGCAATCGCGTTTTTTGTGAAAAATCGCCATTTGCAACTTTTTCTTCCTGATATTATGATAAGAAAAACTGACGGGATTTGCAAGTCAAAAACGAGTGGTTTTTTGGGCAAATTCGTATACTGCCGCGCGTTTTTGCAAAATTGCCCGAAGGGATTTCTTTCTTCAAGCGTTTTAAAGTTGCGATCCTATTCGGAAGCACACGTCTTCGCGTGTTTTTGCACGGTGCTTTTCCCTTCCGCGAAAATCTTCACGGATTCCCCACAAACCGAAAGGTGCGGACGGCGGGAGAATCCCGCCGTCCGCACCTTTCTTATTTTTTCTGCTGCGGTTCACCCGCCGAGAATCTCCAGCAGTTGTGCCGTGAGCTGCTCGAAGGTTTCCCGATCTGTCAGATATCCTTCCACTGCCTGCCCGATCTCCGACAATTGTTCTTCGTTCAGACCATCCGTGACCATCGGCAGGGTTCTTCCGCTGAGAACACAGCGGCGAACCTCCTTTCCCGCTTCGGTTTCCGGTTCAAAATTTCCGAAGGGCGGCACAATGCCCCAATCTTGAACCACGGCGGTTTCAAGCGCCGAATCGGTATACAGTGCCGCCAAAAACTTTTTGGCTGCTTTTTTATTTTCCGCCGAGGCTTCGGCATTGACCGCCCAATACTGCGGCACTTGCAGCATAAGGCAGTCCTGCGCGCCGTCCGGCACGGGTACGGGCATCAAGCCGACCGTTTCTCCGTCCGCCGCGGTATGAGATGCCAATGTCATCACCACTTCTCCGCTCTTGAGTGCCTGCACGGGGTCGGTTTCAAAGCAGGCATACTGTTTTTGCAAATCCAGAAACGATTTCAGCGCTTGCGACTGTTCCAATTCCTGCAGTTTTTCCCGCAAAAGTCGGGAAGTGCCGTCAAACTGCGCGGAGAGGGCAATATTCGGCAGAAATTTTTCGGCAACCTCCCCGATCTCCTGCGGAATTCCGAACACGGATTTCAGATTCTTGAAATCCGCAAACGCGCCGTCGCGGATTCGTTCGGCAAGCAAGGTTGCCGTATCGCAAAGGCGGGAAAAGGAATTGATATTTTCCCGATTTATCCCCGCCGCCGAAAAAATGTCCTTTCGATAGAGAAAGCCCACTCCTTCGATTTTCGCCGGCATCGCAAAAATCATCGTCCCGTCCTGCACTTCGGTCATGGTTCCGGCGGGCGCGTTATTCACCCAGTTTTCAGCGGACAAATCCTCACACGACGCTTTGAACGCCGCAAGATCCTTTGCCTGAAGCAAAAACACGTCCGGCGCTT
>DLVP01000025.1:0-4970 GCA_003445125.1 Oscillospiraceae bacterium
CCAACCAGGGAACCTGCATCAATCAGCGCCCGATCGTGGATGTCGGCGAGCGGATTGAAGTCGGTCAGGTCATCGCGGACGGCCCCGGTACCTGCAACGGCGAGATCAGCCTCGGTAAAAATGCGCTGGTCGGCTTCATGACGTGGGAAGGTTATAACTACGAGGATGCCGTTCTGCTGAACGAAAAACTGGTGCGCGATGACGTGTTCACTTCGATTCATATCGAGGAATATGAGATTGAAGCGCGCGATACCAAACTCGGACCGGAGGAAATCACCCGCGATATCCCGAATGTCGGCGACGATGCACTGAAGGATCTGGACGAGCGCGGCATTATCCGCATCGGTGCGGAGGTGCGCTCCGGCGATATTCTGGTCGGTAAGGTCACGCCGAAGGGCGAAACCGAACTGACGGCGGAGGAACGCCTGCTGCGGGCGATCTTCGGCGAAAAAGCGCGCGAGGTGCGCGATACGTCCCTGCGTGTGCCGCACGGCGCGTACGGTATCATTGTGGACGTCAAGGTGTTCACCAGAGAGAACTCCTCCGAACTGTCGGCAGGCGTAAATATGGTCATTCGCTGCTATATCGCGCAGAAGAGAAAGATCTCCGTCGGCGATAAGATGGCAGGCCGTCACGGAAATAAGGGTGTCGTTTCGCGCATCCTGCCGCAGGAGGATATGCCTTTCCTGCCGGACGGCAGACCGCTGGATATCGTGCTCAACCCGTTGGGCGTTCCGTCCCGTATGAATATCGGACAGGTGCTGGAAGTGCATCTCGGACGCGCGGCGGCGGCTTTGGGCATCAAGGTTATGACGCCGGTCTTTGACGGCGCGCACGAGTCGGATATCACCGCGGGACTGAAGGCGGCGGGACTGGATGCTGACGGCAAGATTCAGCTCTATGACGGACGTACCGGCGAGCCGTTTGACAACCGCGTCACCGTCGGCTATATGTACTATCTGAAATTGCATCACCTGGTAGACGATAAGATTCACGCCCGTTCGACCGGACCGTACAGCATGGTCACTCAGCAGCCGCTGGGCGGTAAAGCGCAGTTCGGCGGACAGCGTTTCGGAGAGATGGAAGTCTGGGCACTGGAAGCCTACGGCGCGGCGTATACCCTTCAGGAAATCCTGACGGTGAAGTCCGACGACGTGGTGGGACGTGTCAAGACCTACGAAGCCATCGTCAAAGGACAGAACATTCCGAAGCCGGGCATTCCGGAATCCTTCAAGGTGCTGGTCAAGGAATTGCAGTCGCTGGGTCTGGATATGCGCGTGCTGGATAAGAACAACGAGGAAATTGACCTCAAGCAGGATTTTGATGACGACGATGATCTGCCGATCCGTAAATCGGGCGTTGATGACGACGATGCCGCGTTTGACGGAACCGAGGTCAAGCAGGACTCCGACTTTGCCGACAGTTATCAGATCGAGGACGTGGATGAGGACACCTTTGAGGGTGACGACGCGTTTTCCATGGATGACGAGTTCGACGCAGACGACGAAGACGATAAGTAAGAAAGAGGGAGTCGCTGATGGAATTTAACACATTTGAATCCATAAAAATCGGAATCGCATCGCCCGATCAGATCCGGGCGTGGTCGTACGGCGAAGTCAAAAAGCCTGAAACGATCAACTACCGAACCCTGAAGCCCGAGCGCGACGGTCTTTTCTGCGAACGCATTTTCGGGCCGACGAAGGACTGGGAGTGCCATTGCGGCAAGTATAAACGCCTGCGCTATAAGGGCAAAATCTGCGACCGCTGCGGCGTGGAAGTGACGCGCGCCAAGGTTCGCCGCGAGCGTATGGGACACATCGAGCTGGCGGCTCCGGTGTCGCATATCTGGTATTTCAAAGGAATCCCCACCCGTATGGGACTGATCTTGGATCTGTCCCCACGCGTGCTTGAAAAGGTCATCTATTTCTCCTCCTATATTGTCACCGATCCGGGCAATACCGAACTGGAAGAGAAACAGGTGCTCAACGAAAAGGAATATCACGATTACCGTGAGAAATACGGCGATGCGTTCAAGGCGTCGATGGGCGCGGAAGCGATCAAGGAACTTCTGTGCAAGATCGACCTGGAGAAGCTCTCCACCGAAATCAAGGAAGAACTGGAGGACGCGCAGAGCAATAAGCGCATCCGCCTGCTCAAACGGCTGGAAGTCGTCGAGGCGTTCCGCCTGAGCGGCAACCGCCCCGAATGGATGATTCTGGACGTGGTGCCGGTCATTCCGCCGGATATCCGCCCGATGGTGCAGCTGGACGGCGGTCGCTTTGCAACCTCCGATCTGAACGATCTGTACCGCCGCGTCATCAACCGCAATAACCGTCTGAAAAAGCTGTTGGAACTGGGCGCACCGGATATCATCGTCCGCAACGAGAAGCGTATGCTTCAGGAAGCCGTGGACGCGCTGATCGATAACGGCCGCCGCGGACGTCCGGTCACCGGACCGAACAACCGCCCGCTGAAATCCCTGTCCGATATGCTGAAGGGCAAGCAGGGACGTTTCCGTCAGAACCTGTTGGGTAAACGTGTGGACTATTCCGGACGTTCGGTTATCGTCGTCGGACCGGAGCTGAAAATGTTCCAGTGCGGTCTGCCGAAGGAAATGGCGCTGGAGCTGTTCAAGCCGTTTGTCATGAAGCGCCTGGTCGAAAAGGGCGTGGCAAATAATATCAAGAGTGCGCGCAAAATGGTCGAGCGCGGACAGAATCCCGCAGTTTGGGATGCGCTGGAGGTTGTGATCAAGGATCACCCCGTGCTGCTTAACCGTGCGCCGACCCTGCACAGACTGGGTATTCAGGCGTTCGAGCCGGTGCTGGTCGAAGGACGCGCCATCAAACTGCATCCGCTGGCTTGTACGGCATTCAACGCCGACTNNTCGACGGCGACCAGATGGCAGTGCATCTTCCTCTGTCCGCAGAGGCGCAGGCGGAAGCCCGCTTCCTCATGCTGGCAGCCAATAACCTGCTGAAACCCTCCGACGGAAAGCCGGTGGCGATTCCGACGCAGGACATGATCCTGGGTTCGTACTATCTGACGCTGGAAAATCCCAAGGAAAAAGGCACGGGCAAAGTGTTCCGCGATTATAACGAAGCCATTATGGCGTATTCCGACGGTGTGGTCGGTCTGCACGCGCCGATCAAGGTGCGTGTCACCAAAACGATCGGCAACGAGAAGGTCACCCGCATCATCGACGCCACGGTCGGACGTCTGATCTTCAATAACCCGATCCCGCAGGATCTGGGCTATGTGGATCGTGACGACCCGGCGCACGTGCTGGATCTGGAGGTTTCTTTCCTGGTCGGAAAGAAACAGCTGGGCAAGATCATTGACAAGTGCATTGCGATTCACGGCACCGCCGTCACCTCCGAGGTGCTGGATGCCGTCAAGGCGCAGGGCTATAAATTCTCCACCAAGAGTGCTATCACCGTCGCCGTGTGCGACGCGGTGATTCCTCCGGAGAAACCGGAAATTCTGGCAGCTGCCGACGCGAAAATCGATGTCGTCACCCGTCAGTACCGCAAAGGTCTTATCTCCTCCGAGGAGAAATCGCGTCAGGTCGTCAAGATCTGGAACGATGCGACCAATGAAGTGTCGGATTGCCTGACCCGCGGTCTGGATGAGTACAACCCGATCTTCATGATGGCAAACTCCGGTGCGCGCGGTAGTATCAACCAGATCCGTCAGTTGGCGGGTATGCGCGGACTGATTGCCAACACCTCCGGTAAAACGATTGAAATTCCGATTAAGGCAAACTACCGTGAAGGCTTGAATATCATGGAATACTTCATTTCTTCGCGTGGTGCGCGTAAAGGTCTGGCGGATACCGCTCTGCGTACCGCCGACTCCGGTTACCTGACCCGCCGTCTGGTCGATGTTTCGCAGGACGTCATTGTCCGCGAAGAAGATTGCGGCACACATGACGGAATCGAAGTATACGATATCATGGACGGCAAGGATGTCATCGAGCCGCTCAAGGAGCGTCTGATCGGACGTTACCTGGCGGACGATGTCAAGGATGCCGAGGGCAATGTTGCGGTCAGCCGCGATAAGATGATGGACGAGGCGGACGCCGACCGTATTGTGGCGCTCAAGAAGGAAGAATACCTCAAAGAGCTGGCACAGCGCGGCGAAAGCACCGAGGATGTCAACTTCAACGGCAAACTGCGCGTCAAGATTCGTTCGATCATGACCTGCACCTGCCGTCACGGTGTCTGCACTCGCTGCTATGGTGCAAACCTTGCCAATAAGAAGCCAGTGGCAATCGGCGAGGCGGTCGGTGTTATCGCCGCTCAGTCGATCGGTGAGCCGGGTACTCAGCTGACGATGCGTACCTTCCATACGGGCGGTATCGCAAACGCCGAGGATATCACGCAAGGTCTGCCGCGTGTCGAGGAACTGTTTGAGGCAAGACGTCCGAAGACGAATGCCATCATCAGTGAGATCGACGGTACGGTGCGGATCGACGAAATCAAGAAGAATAAACACGTCATCGTGTTCAACGGCTCCGAAGAGAAGGATTATATGATTCCCTACGGCTCGCGCATCCGCGTGCATGAGGGCGATCTGATCGAAGCAGGCGATATGCTGACCGAAGGTTCGGCGTGCCCGATCGATATCCTGGCGGTTAAAGGACCGGAAGCGGTGCAGGAATACCTGATCGGTGAGGTTCAGAAGACCTACCGTGTGCAGGCGGTTGATATCAACGATAAGCATATCGAGGTCATCGTGCGTCAGATGATGCGCAAGGTGCGCGTGTCGGATGCGGGAGATACGAATCTGCTTCAGAACACCCTGGTGGATCGCGGCGATCTGGCGGCGGCAAACGAGGAGATCGAGAAGCGCATTGCGGCGGGTGAAATCACGCTGCGTCCCGCCCAGTACGAGTCGGTGCTGCTGGGTATCACCAAGGCTTCTCTGGCAACGGACAGCTTCCTGTCGGCAGCGTCCTTCCAGGAGAC
>DLVP01000025.1:5058-5631 GCA_003445125.1 Oscillospiraceae bacterium
GAACGTCATCATCGGTAAGCTGGTGCCAGCGGGAACCGGTATGGCTTGCTATAACAGTGTGGAAGTGGTTCCGGCGGATCCGAATGATCCTTCGTATCAGAGTCCGAAACCCGAGGAAAAATCGGCGCAGGAAGCTCCGGCGGCAACCGAACCCGAAGAACCGGCAGAAGAAGCGGACGAAACGCCCGCGGAAATCGGCTAAACACCCAAACGGACGGCATTTTGAGCCGTCCGTTTGTATTTTTGACCGAAAACGGGGAAAATAAAGAAAAACCGCTTGACAAAAGGGGTAGGAAGGTGATAGAATAATAAACTGTGTAGGGATAGCTATGTCCAAACGTAGAAATCACCCGCATGTATGAAAAATCTATTTGCAAGGAGGTGCCTTTATGCCAACCTTTAATCAGCTCGTCCGTAAGGGACGCGAGGTTCTGGAGAAAAAGTCCACCGCGCCGGCTCTTTTGAAGGGTTACAACTCCAAAAAGCGCACAGCGATCGATCAGAATTCTCCCCAAAAGCGTGGTGTCTGCACCGCGATCAGAACCGCAACCCCGAAAAAGCCGAACTCTGCTC
>DLVP01000205.1 GCA_003445125.1 Oscillospiraceae bacterium
GACGGTGACGTTGAAGTTTGACCGTAAAACCACAAAGTCGTTCCCTGTGACGATGCGGATCAATGATTTCAGTGTTTCCGACGGATATCTCTTGGAGGAGGTCATCACTTCTCCTGCCAGCATCACGGTTTCCGGACCGGAAAATGACATTGCCGCGATTTCCGAATGTGCGGTGTTCGGCGAGATCGGCGATTCTTTGAAGAGTACGACGATCATGAATGTACCAATTGTGCTTTTGGATGCCGACGGAAAGGAAATCAAGAACAATCACCTGACGCTGAGCGTCAACAGCGTGGATATCACCATTCCGGTGTTGAAGAAAAAGACATTGCCGGTATCGTTTTCTTATCTGAATATGCCCGACGGCTTTGATCCCCGGACACTTTCTTATGTCATTTCCAATGCTTCTATCGAAGTGGCAGGACCGGAGAGCGTGGTGGATCAGTGGAGCAAAATCGATGTGGATTATGTGGATCTGAGTGAATTGGATGACACCCGCGAGTATGAGTTTGACGTGGTGCTTCCGACGACGTTTGTGAATGTGGAAAATGTGTCTACGGTCATGATGCGGTTTGATCTTTCAGAGTACGAAGTGCGGACATTCACCGTAAAAGATATTCGTCTGGAAAATCAACCGTCGGAATATACCGTAAATGTGAATACACAGAACATATCTAAAGTGCGGATCATCGGTCCGAAATCGACTATGGAAACCCTGACAGCGGAACAACTGTACGCGGTATTGGATATGGACGATGTGGATACCATTACCGGTCAGTATAAGATTCCGGTTCGGATTTCCGCCGACGGACACAAAGATGTGTGGGCGGTCGGAGAATATTCCATCGTAATCAACGTGGAAACAAAATGAGTTTTAAGCGACTGATTTTTCAGTCGCTTAAAAATTTCAAGGAGGTATTTGTGTGCCATTGATTGTGTCCTCAATTGCAGTGAATATCGGAGGAACGGACGACGACGCCATTGCCGCCGCACGGAAAAAAGCGGGCGTCCGGGCAGAGGAGATTGACCGCGCTTATATCATCAAAAAATCGGTGGATGCCCGAAAAAAGAACGACATCCGCTTTGTGTATTCTGTTGGGTTAGAGCTCAAAGGAAACGAAAAAGCGCAAGCGGAAAAAGTCCGCAATCCGCAGGTGGTTTATAAAGAAAAATTTCGGTTGGATCTTCGCCCGACAAAAAAGCTTTCCAAACGCCCTGTGGTGGTCGGATTCGGACCTGCGGGAATGTTTGCGGCACTGATTCTTGCGAGGTTTGGTTATGCGCCCATCGTGTTGGAGCGCGGTGCCGATGTGGACAACCGCGTGAGGGACGTTGAGCGCTTCTGGAAAGAGGGCGTGCTGAATTCGGAAAGCAATGTGCAATTCGGGGAAGGCGGCGCCGGTACATTTTCGGACGGGAAGCTGACCACACGGATCAGCGACGCCTACTGTGAATTTGTGCTGGAAACCTTTTACCGCCACGGCGCACCGCAAGAAATTCTTACCCGTGCCAAACCGCATATCGGCACCGATCATCTGCGCCGCGTGGTGAAGTCTATTCGAGAAGAAATTCTTTCGCTGGGTGGGGAAGTGCGGTTTCACTGCAAAGCGGAAAAATTGCTTGTCCGACAGGGAAAGGTGATCGGTGTGCAGACGCCCGACGGGGAAATTGAAACCGATCATGTCATTCTTGCCATCGGACACAGCGCGCGGGATACTTTTGAAATGCTTTTGGAAACCGGAGTGTTTCTGGAACCGAAACCTTTTTCCGTTGGTGTGCGCGTCGAACATTTGCAG
The DNA here is from genome assembly GCA_003445125.1 of Oscillospiraceae bacterium. Lineage (GTDB taxonomy): Bacteria > Bacillota > Clostridia > Oscillospirales > Ruminococcaceae > UBA11540. The sequence continues at coordinate 1,797 of DLVP01000205.1, forward strand.
GAGACGATCAACCACGGTTTGTACGGAATTCATAGTTCGGATCCGCGCCTTCCGCAGGGAGAATATCAGTTGTCGCATCGTGAAAACGGGCGTGCGGTCTATACGTTCTGTATGTGTCCCGGCGGGCAGGCGGTCGCTGCGGCTTCGGAAGAAAACACGGTAGTGACCAACGGAATGAGTAATTTCCTTCGTGACGGGAAAAATGCAAACAGTGCGGTGGTTGTTTCCGTCGATGCGAAAGATTTCGGTTCCCATCCGTTAGACGGTATCTGTTTTCAACGTCACTTGGAACAGGCGGCATTTCACGCAGGCGGAAATGCTTATCGTGCGCCGTCACAAACCTTGCGGGAATTTCGGGAAAAAAGAAAGGGGCTGACGATCAAAAACGTGCAGCCGACTTTTCCGATTGGTGTCACGCCGTCGGATTTCAACGAACTGTTTCCTTCGGAAATTTCCCGAATGTTGCAGATCGGTTTTTCGGTTTTTGAGAAAAAACTTCCGGGTTTTGGAAACGAAGACACTGTGCTGACCGGAGTGGAGACACGCACATCAAGTCCGGTGCGTATCACCCGCCGAGAGGATTTTCAGGCAGTCGGGATCGAGGGATTGTACCCTTGTGCAGAAGGAGCAGGCTATGCCGGAGGAATTATGAGTGCCGCTGTGGATGGTATCCGAACGGCGAAAGCGTTGATAGGAGGATAACCGTGAAAATAGTGATATTGGACTCCGGAGCATTGGATCCCGGGGATATTTCATGGAAGGAAATGGAAAAACTTGGAGAACTGATTCGTTACGATCGAACGCCGAAAGAATCGGTGACAGAACGAATCGGAGATGCGGAAATTGTGTTTACTAACAAAACCGAAATCACCGCCCGAGCGGTGGAGCATTGTCCGAAGCTCCGTTGGATCGGCGTGTTCGGTACGGGATATAATGTGGTGGACACACAGGCGTGCAAACAGCATGGGATTTTGGTGGCAAATGTTCCGGATTACAGCACGATGGCAGTGGCACAGCATACGACGGCATTGCTGCTGGAAATTGCCTCTCGGGTAGGCGAGCACAACGAAGCGGTGCATCGGGGCGATTGGGTCAAAAGCGCCGATTTCAGCTTTCGCTGCAACCGTCTGATTGAACTGTACGGAAAAACCATGGGCATCATCGGCTTCGGCAGAATCGGCATGGCCGTAGGGCGGCTGGCGAAAGCCTTCGGCATGGAGGTGCTGGCCTACAACCGGAGCCAGTGTGAGGAAGGCAGGCAGATCGGTACCTATGTGGATCTGGATACCCTCCTTGCCCGGTCTGATGTGGTGTCTCTCCACTGTCCCCTGTTCCCGGAAACCCGGGGCATCATCAATAAAGAGACCATTGCCAGAATGAAGGACGGCGCCCTGCTCATCAACACTGCCCGGGGCCCCCTGGTAGAGGAAGCGGACCTTGCCGCGGCCCTGAATTCCGGGAAGCTCCGGGGTGCCGCTCTGGACGTGGTTGCTCAAGAGCCGATCAACGGAAGCAGTCCCCTGCTCACCTGCAAGAACTGCGTCATCACCCCTCACATTGCCTGGGCACCCATCGAAAGCCGCCAGCGGCTTCTGG
>DLVP01000090.1:0-338 GCA_003445125.1 Oscillospiraceae bacterium
GGGGAAAGACGCGAAGCTCGCCGTCATGCAGAGGGTCAGCATGCAGGCGATGAGTTTTTTAACATTCATTCCCAATTTCTCCTCCTGTAAAGTAGTACCTTAAGAATACCACAACTGTGCAAAAAAAATCAACAAATATTGCAAATTTGAGCTGTGATTTTTTGTAGAGAACAGCAGGAAGCGATTTTCTTTTCATTTTTCACAAACAGCGCCATGGTGTTTTGTGCAAAAAACAAAAAGCTTTGTTGGTTTTGCGAAAAGCAACGCGCGAATTTTCAGCAAAATGCCCTGTATAAAAATCGGTTCCTTTTATGCGGTTTCGCGCGGCACCGATCGGT
>DLVP01000090.1:366-504 GCA_003445125.1 Oscillospiraceae bacterium
CAAACTGGCTGTGATAGAGCTTTGCGTAAAATCCGTTCTGTGCCAAAAGCTCCTCGTGCTTGCCCTGTTCGATGATATGCCCGTCCTTCATCACCAAAATTACGTCCGCTTCGCGGATTGTGGAAAGGCGGTGTGCCA
>DLVP01000090.1:698-877 GCA_003445125.1 Oscillospiraceae bacterium
GGCGGATGAAGCTGTCGGCGTGCGCCGCCTTCGCCGCTTTGACGATCTCGTCCTCACTCGCAATTTCGTTTCCCATGCGGAGATTTTCCCGCACCGTTCCCGACATCAGCCACGTTTCCTGAAGCACCATGCCGTAACTCTGCCGCAGAGACGCACGGCTGAGGTTGCGGATGTCCGTG
>DLVP01000090.1:924-13845 GCA_003445125.1 Oscillospiraceae bacterium
TAGAACCGCATCAGCAGATTGATGACCGTCGTTTTTCCGCATCCCGTCGGTCCGACAATCGCGATCCGCTGTCCCGGCTGTACCGTCAGGTTCAGATGCTCGATCAGCTTCCGATCGGGCACATACGAAAAGCACACATCGTCAAGCGTCACCGCACCTCTGACATTTTCCAGCACTTTCGCGTCCGCCTTGTCGGCGATTTCATCCTTTTCGCGCAGAAACTCAAAAATCCGTGCCGCACACGCCAATGCGTTCTGCAATTCCGTCATGACGCCCGAAATTTCGTTGAAGGGTTTGGTATACTGATTGGCATAGCTCAGAAACACCGACAGCTCGCCCACCGACATCGCCGCTTTTCCGATCAGCCCGATGGCGGACAGCGCGCCGAAGCAGCCGACCGCCGCATACACCACGCTGTTGACAAAGCGCGTGGTCGGATTCACAAGCGAGGAAAAGAAGGTCGCCGCGCGGGAGGTTTTTTCCAGTCGGTCGTTGATCTCGTCAAACTGCGCCAGCGATTTTTCTTCGTGAGAAAACACCTGCACGGTTTTTTGATTGCCGATCACTTCATCGATCAGCGCCGTCTGTTCGCCGCGCGTCTGCGACTGTTCACGGAACAGATGATAGGTGCGCTTGGAGATGAACCGCGCCGCAAACAGCGAAAGCGGCGTCAGCACCACCACCACGCCCGCAATCAGCGGACTGAGCGTGAACATGAACCAAAGCGTTCCGAGAATCGTCATTACACCCGAAAACAGCTGGGTGAACCCGAGCAGCAGTCCGTCGGCAAAGGTGTCGGCGTCGGTGATGATCCGACTGACAATCTCGCCCGACGGGTGAATGTCCAAAAACGAAAGCGGCAGGGTCTGAATTTTCGCAAACGCACGTTTGCGGATGTCGCTGACCACGCGGAAGGTGATGCGGTTGTTGATCACACTGACCAGCCACGTCAGCAGCGCCGCGCCCGCCGCACACACGCCCGCGTGCAGCAGAATCGGCAGAATCGCGGCAAAATCCACCGCGCCCGCTCCCACGATCAGATCGATTGCATGACCGATCAGAATCGGCACATACAGCGTCAGAAACACATTGCCCGCCGAAAACAGCACGGACAGCAAAAGGAAGAAACGGTACGGCTTGAGAAACTGCCACACATCTTTGTACGTGTTCTGCTTCATCGTGTTTCCTCCTTTTTGAACTGCGATTCGTGAATCTCACGGTACACCTCGCACCGCTCCAGCAATTGCTCGTGCGTGCCGATGCCCGCCACATTGCCATCCTCCATTACGAGAATCCGATCGGCATGGCGGATCGAAGAGGTGCGCTGGGACACCAGAAATACCGTCGGATGATACGGCAGCGCGCGAATCGCCTGCCGCAGTGCCGCATCGGTGGCAAAGTCCAATGCCGACGTACTGTCGTCCAGAATCAGAATCTCGGGTCTTCGCACCAGCGCGCGCGCAATGGTCAACCGCTGACGCTGACCGCCCGAAAAGTTCCTTCCGTTTTGCTCCACCGGCGCGTCCAGTCCCTTTTCGGCGACAAAATCCGCCGCCTGTGCCGCTTCGAGTGCCTCGCGGAGCGTTTCGTCATCGGCGTTCTCGTTGCCCCACAGCAGGTTTTCGCGGATCGTTCCGCGAAACAGCACCGCCTTCTGCGGCACGACGCCGATTTTTTTGCGCAGGCTTTCCATATCCTGCATTTTCACGTCCGCACCGTCCACCAGCACCGTTCCTTCGGTGGCGTCATAAAGGCGGGGAATCAGATTCACCACCGACGTTTTTCCCGAACCGGTCGAACCGATAATACCGATCATTTCGCCGTCAAATGCCCGGAAGCTCAGATCCTTCACCGACGGCGCGCCCGCGCCCGCATAGCACAGCGTCACCCGATCGAAGGTCACCGTTCCGTGTTCGGTCGTCTCCTGCACCTGCGCCGGCGTCTTTTGCGACGAGGTCATCTCAAACACGCTTTCCACGCGCTTTTCGCACGCCACGGATTTGGTCATCGTAATAATCAGGTTGGCAAATTTGATCAGCTCCACCGAAATCTGCGCCATATAGTTGTACATCGCGATCACCGCGCCCTGCGTGATGATCCCGTCGTTGACACGCACCGCGCCGATGCGGATCAGCACCAGCACCGCCAGATTGATCAGCACATACGTCAGCGGGTTCATCAGCGCGGACAGCCGATTGACCAGGTTCTGGTCGTCCAGCAGCTCCTCGCACGCACCTTCAAACCGCTTTTCTTCGGTTTTCTCCCGTCGGAACGCGCGGATCACCCGCACGCCCACCAGATTTTCCCGCACCAGCAGCATCACGCGATCCAGCCGCTGCTGCACTTTTTTATAAAGTGGGAGGCACCACAGCATAATTCCGAACACGACCACCGACAAAAGCGGAATCACCACCGCAAACGTCACGGCGGAGGTCGAATCGATCGTAAACGCCATGACCGCCGCGCCGATCACCACAAACGGCGACCGCAAAAACAGCCGCAGGGTGAGGTTGATGCCTGACTGCACCTGGTTGAGGTCGCCCGTCATGCGGGTAATCATCGTCGAGGTGCCCAGGCGGTCAAGCTCGGTGTAGGACAGTCCCTGAATGTGCTTCAGCAGCGCATGCCGCAGGCGGGCGACGATCCCGACCGAGGCTTTGGCGGCAAAATACTGCGCCGTCACGGTCGCGCAGAGTCCCAGCGCGCCCAAAAGCACCAGCAGTGCCGACATCCAGCTGATATAGGCGGCGGGGTTTTCGGCAACACCCGCAATGCCGACGTCGATGATTTTTTTCATCACGAGCGGCACGCACAGTTCAAAGCAGACCTCCAATGCCTTGAACAGCGGGGCAAGGATACATTCTTTGGTATAAGATTTTGCAAATCGAAATAAATGCTTCAAAATATCCTCTCCGTATAACTTTCTTTGTTGTCAGCCAACAGTTTATTATAGCACGTCTTTTTGAAAATGTACAGTCCGTTTGCGCCCGAAAGACGATTTTCCCGTTCGTCGCTGCAAGGGGGGCAAAAAACAACTGCTCGGCGGCGAAAAAACGTCCGCCCGAAAAACCCGCCTCTTTCAAACGAAAGAGGCGGGTTTTCTTCATTTGGTATTATAACGGTTCATCGCGTCGTCGATGTTTCCCTGCACCAGCAGCGGCACGCTTTCCACGGCGTGTTCCACCGCCGTTTGCAGTTCCTTCAGTTCATCGGCACGAAAGCGCGACAGCACCCAGTCTGCCAGATTATAGTCGGGATGCGGCTTTTTGCCCACGCCGACCCGCACACGCGGAAACGCATCCGAACCGGTCAGATAGATGATATTCTTCAATCCGTTCTGCCCGCCGTCGCTTCCCTTGCGGCGAATCCGCAATTTTCCGACATCCTGCATCACGTCGTCACACACGACGATCACGCGTTCGATCGGCACTTTATAAAACTGCATGGCTTCCACGACGCTTTGTCCCGACAGGTTCATATAGGTGGACGGTTTGAGGAGCAGAACTTTTTTTCCTGCCAGCTCACAGGTGTTGCACAGCCCCTTGAATTTGATCCGATCCAGCTTGACCTGCTGTTTTTCCGCCAGCCGATCCAGCACCATGAACCCGGCGTTGTGCCGCGTCATTTCATACTCGCGTCCGACATTTCCCAAGCCGACGACAATGGCATCGACCGAGGAAGAAAACTCTTTTTTACCGAACATCTTACAAAAACAGCGGAGAGAGGGGTTTGTCTTCATAGGTGCGCTCGATCGCCTCGGCAAACACCGGTGCGACATCCAGCGTTTTAATCTTGTCGATCTGCTTCTCGGCGGGAAGCTCGATAGTATCCAACAGCACCAGTTCCTTTATGTAGCTCTTGGAAATGCGGTCAATGGCGGGACCGGACAGCACGCCGTGCGTTGCACAGGCATAGACTTCCTTCGCGCCGCCCTTTTCGATGATCGCGGCGGCACCGTTGCAGAGCGTGCCGGCAGTATCGACCATATCGTCCACGATGATGGCGATTTTGCCCTTCACGTCGCCGATGATGTTCATAACCTCGGAGACATTGGCTCTCTGACGGCGTTTATCGATGATTGCCAGCGGAGCGTCCAGCTTTTCGGCGAACTTTCTCGCGCGGGTGACGGAGCCGAGGTCGGGCGAAACCACCACAACGTCCTCGGTATGGTCTTTGAATTTTTCAACAAAATACGGAGCAAGAATCGGCACGCCGAGCAGGTGATCCACCGGAATATTGAAGAATCCCTGAATCTGTGCGGCATGAAGGTCCATGGTGAGGACACGGTCCGCGCCGGCGGCAGTCAGAATATCCGCGCAGAGCTTTGCGGAGATCGGGTCTCTGGATTTTGCTTTTCTGTCCTGACGGGCATAGCCGAAATACGGAATCACCGCGGTGATTCTTCCGGCAGAAGCTCTCTTGAGCGCATCAATCATGATGAGCAGTTCCATCAGATTGTCGTTGACGGGCGAGCAAGTGGACTGGATGACAAACACATCCGATCCGCGGACAGATTCATGCAGAGAAACGGAAATCTCACCGTCGGAGAAGGTGACCACGTCGCTTTTTCCCATCGGCAGTCCCAGCAGCGATGCCACTTTTGCGGCGACTCCCTTGCTGGCGTTCCCGCAGAAGATCTTGATATCCTTGCCGTGCAGATTCATAGTTTTTTACTCCTCTTTTGACATTTTTTGTCGTTACTTTTTCTATTATACCAAAAAAGCCCCGATCATGCAAGAGCAGATTCCCCATAATTTAACATAATTCTTATGTCTTTTTTAGTAACCTTTTCCGAGGACAAAAGGGCGGCGCACAAAAGCTGTGCGCCGCCCTTGGGGATTATTCTTCGGTTTTTTCTTCGGTTTTTTCTTCAGCTTCGGCGGGCTCTTCGTCCTCGTCGTCATCTTCGTACAGATCGTCGGAGAGCATATCGTCGTCAAAGCTGTCGCAGAGCATACAACCGCTGCGGCGGATCAACGCGTACACGGCGATGCCGATTCCCGCCAGCGCGGCGATAAGCGCGATGATGGAAATCAAAGTTCCTTTTTTCATAAAAAACACGCACCTTTCCTTTATCTCTGCCTATATTATACTTTGATTTTGCAAAGTTATCAATAGCTTTTGAAAAAAATGCGAAATTTTTCATGATTTTGGTTTTCCCGCACGCAAACGGTTACCGATTGAGAAGAAACAGCAGTCCGATCCACGGTGCCAATCCCGCCGTGGCGATTCCGTTGTTCAAAAGGGAATCCGCGTTGCTTTCCCATACGGCGTCCGCGGGCATTTCCGTTTCGACGGACTGTGCCGCACCGCTTTCGGCAAACGCTTTCAGGCACTCCGCCGCGGTGATCAGTCCGAGATTTTCGCTGTTGAAAATCTCCGTATTCTCGCCTTCAAAGTGCGGAGAAAGAAAGAATGTTTCGAGATCGCCTTGCTGATCCCAATCCGTATAGCACGTCAGATAATAGACATATCCGAGATTTTGCATATAGATCAAACGGCAGTCTTCGGAAGGAAAGATAATCGATTGATCCGTTTTCTCGTCAACCAGCACGACGTTGAACGTAAAATCAACGGGTGAACCGTCGGAATGAAAGAACAAAAGGTCATCTTCCGTGAATTGGATCACTCCCGCGAAAGCGTTGTGAAAGGTTTTCGGATTTTCCTCATAAACCGTTTTGCAGAGATCCGCCATATACACCTGTTTTCCGTTTGAGGTGTACGGAATACAGTTCACCTGCCCGGTTTTCACGAATTCGTCGAAATCGGCACGGTAGAGCGGCATCACCGTCCATTTTGCAATGAACGCCCCTTCTTTTTCAAGCAGGTCTTTAATCGCCGTGTTCTCTGTTTTTTTCAACAACTCGTCTCTTTCGGATTCAGAAAGATATACTTTTGTCGAATAATACTCGGGATTCAACAGTCCCTCGGACCACAAATCTTCGTCGGTCATCAGATGCGCGGGTTTATGAAAATAGGCTTCATGTCCCGGAACGTCATATTCGTAGCCTGCAAAATCCTCATCCTCCTCCGAAAACACCGAAACGGACAAGCAACCCGCCAACAGGCAGAGTGCCGCAAGAATCGCCGCTGCTTTTTTCATAGAGATTTTCCTTTCTTACAGAAAATAGTCCGGGTAATCGGGACGTGCGTAGATCGGCATTTTGTACGGTGTCTGCACGTCGTCGCTTTGCGGATACGGTTTCAATTGGTCGGCGCTGCGCGTGAGGAAACGGTTGCCGTAGCCCAATCCGAAGCCCCAGATATCGCCCGACTGACCGAAAACGAACACGTTATAACAACCGAGGAACATTTTCCCTGCTTTTTCGGGAACAGGGAGCTTTTGCGGCTGATTGACGATTTTATCCATTCCGGGAATGATTCTGCCGTTTTCATAGGTGTTGTTGTCTCCCCAAAAATAGATGCTTCCGTCTTTGGTGCGTGCCAGAATGGCAAGCGTCGAGCCTTTGATTTCCACCACGTCATCGAGAAAATTCAGTTCGATCAGTTTAGAGGAATAATCCTCCGCTTCTCCTCCCGCCATATAACCCCACTCGCCGGTATAATACAGTTTTCCGCTTTCGGAAAGCAGAATGAGCCAGACGCTGCCGGGGGCGACCTGTACAATCGGCTCCGGAGAACGAACCTCAAACAGGTAGAATCCCTCGGCGTCCTTCGGCTTTGGCGTCGGGCTTTTGTATTTCGCGAATTGTCCGAGAGGATACACTTTGCCCGATTCGGTCAACACGCCGCAGTAGTTCTGCGAACAAAAAACCGATTGCACGGATTCTCCGCCCGGCACTTCGATTTTTCTGAAGTCCATATACGAATCCTGTCGGCAGATGTCCGGATATTCGTCAATCTCGCCATAGGCGTATTTGCTTCCCAGCCCCATCCATCCGCAGTAGTAGGCATTGCCGTCCTCGGCAAGGACGATGAGAAACATCTGACTGATGCCTGCCTCTTTGATTTTCTGATCAAAACGGATGAGCGTGGGGGTGGTAACAACATTGTCCTCGGACGGAATGATGCCGTAACGGTTGTTTCCCCAGCCGTACAGCTTGCCGCTTTCCGTCAGTGCAGCGAACGTATATTCTCTGGTGGCGCCGTAAATATGCTCGACTTTTTCGTCAATGTCCATGAGATGCGGCAATCCTGTCCACTGCTCCCAAAATGGATTGTTTTTGTCTTTGTTGTAAAACTTTTGTCCCAATCCGCCGAGTCCGTTAAATCCGTAGGAATACAGTTTCCCGTCGTCTGTCAACAAAAAGTTCGAATGAGTGGCATAGAGCATTTCTTTGATCGAAGGAAGCTCCGAGGGCGTCACTTCATTTTCCAGCCGCACTAACGAATACATGTCTTCTTCCGAAGAGTCGTCATCCGTGCTTTCGGAGGAAGTGACCGAGGATTCCGAAGACGCTTCAGACGAAGCGTTGGAACTCTCCGGGGAAGCTTCGGACGGCGTCTGCGAGGAGGTTTCCTCCGAAGAAGTTTCTTCGGAGGAAACGTTCGACACGGTTGTTTCCGCGGAGGACGGGGAATCGGAAGGAAGAGAGGAATCCTCACAGCTTGCCAGCGCGCAGAAAACGGCAAGCACCGCCGCGAAGATTTTCAAAGATTTTTTCATAAAAAAACTCCTTTTCAGATCAATACCCGATATCCGGGAAGACCACGAACTTAAACGGATCGTATTGTACTTTGGTGTTGCCCTTTTTCCGTGTTTCAAAATGCAGATGCGGTCCGGAGGAATTGCCGGTATTTCCCGATTCGCCGATTTTTTCACCTTTGGAATAGACCTTGGCATATTGCGACTGTGTTGTCCAGTTGGAAGTTGCATCGTCATAATACTCACGATAAGATTCCAATTCGGTTTCCGGTTCGCCATACTCAAAATCCGAAAGATGTCCGTAGACCACCTGCACAGTAATCCCGTTATTGTCCGTGAATTCCGTGGTGAGTGCGTTTCCGTAATTGACAAGTTTTGTTTTTTTAGAGCCATCCGGATTATACGCCGTCCACACCTTCGGCGTATATGTGCCGTCGCAGATGGCATAGATTGGTGTTCCTTCCGCCACGGCTACATCAATACCGTGATGACCATTTACCATATAATCCTGCGAAATTCTTCCCGCTCGGATCGGGCGCGAGAAGCCGTACACCGGGAACTGGATGGCTTCTTTGGAAAGGTATCCGCTGTCTTTTTTGCCGTAGTTTTTGAAATCTATAGAATAGTATAGAGGATTTGTATTATTATCCCAGACATAAATCCGTTCGCGGGGAGAAACAAAACCGATCTGTTCGGTGGCGCTTGACGAAGAATAAACCGGATAGTCGGAAGTGCCTTTGACGATGCAATAATCGTAAATGGGTATTTTAACCTTCTGCAGTTCCGCGTCCGGCAGCAGTCCGTTTTGCCGCAGTTCTTCGTCGGTCATCAGATGCACGGGTGTCTCGAAGATCGCTTCATACCCCGGAATGTCACTGTCCAGACCCGGAAAGCCGTCTTCGTTCATATTGAAATCGTCGGCAAGATCGCGGGCAGAGGCTGGAAACGAAAGAGAAGCGGTCATGAGCAGGGCGAGTGTCAGAGAAAGCAGTTGTTTTGTTTTTTTCATAAAAATTTTCCTTTCTTGATTTTCGTCAGCAGCATTTTCTCAAACCGTCGATCCCCCCTTTTGTTTGAAAAATGCGATTTTGCCTTTTATATCCTTTCACATAGATAGACGCTGAAAAAGTGAAAATGCTACAAGATTTTTAAAATAAATTTATTTTTGTGAAAATTGTAAAAAATGCGTTGCAACTTTTCGGTAATTATGCTATACTTCCCATAGACTTAATCGGAAGGAAGTGTCCGCATGGAAGAAAGAATTTCGGTTGACCGGCTGGAAGGCGAGGTTGCCGTGGCAGAGTGCGCCGACGGGACGTTCTGCGACATTGCGCTGAGCGAATTTGCCGACCCTGCCAGGGAAACCTGCTGTTATATCAAAGGCGCGGACGCACGGTGGCATCTGGATACGGACGAAACCGACCGCAGAAAAAAAGAAAACGCCGAACTTTTGCGAAAGCTGCTGAACCGTTGAAACGAAACTTTGCAATTCGGCTATGATTTATTCATAATCTTATGGTACAATGAAACTGTTTTCAAGAAGATGCGCTTCGGAAAGGAGTTTTTACGATGCCGAATACCAACCGCATCACGCTCGTCTGCGTGACGGATCAGAGAAAATGCGAACGAATCATCCGTGCGGCAAGAAAAATTGCCGATATTTCCGATTCCGACCTGTACGTGCTGAACGTGTCCCACCCGGAAATCACCCGCCAGGACACGGACAGTCTGCAATATCTGTTTGACGTGTCAAAGGAACACAACGCCGTGATGCACGTGGTGTATTCCGAAAATCCCGCCCGCGTGCTGGGACAGTTTATCAAGGAACATAAGATCACCACCGTGGTCACGGGTCTGCCGCAGGGCGAGGACAGTATTTTGTACCGGTTGATCGCCCGTTTTCATTCCACCGATTTTTTTGCCGTGGATTACGACGGAACGGCGCTTCGTCTGCCGTTTCCCTCCGCGGTGAAAAAAGAGGCGTGAGGTTTTCTTGCTTTTCATAATTTTTTCTCCTTCGCGAGCCGCTTCGGAATGTCCGAAGCGGCTCGCGGTGCTTTTTTATTCTTTTTTTCTCACCGAAAGCGGCGTCTGTCCCGTGAATTTTTTGAACACGCGGCAAAAATAGGACGGATCGTGAAATCCAATGGTTTCGGCAATCTGCGCCACGCTTTCGGACGTGTCCTCCAGCATTTCCCGCGCCTGCCGCAGGCGGATCTGAAGCTGGAAGCGATAGGGCGAAACGCCCGTGTACGCCTTGAACACGTGAACAAACCGATCCTGCGATACAAAGCACATCGCCGCGTAGTCGGAAAGGCGGATCGGCTCGGCGCAGTGCGTCCACATATGGTTAATGACCCGATCCAGCCCGTCGTGCACCCGCCGCCGTGAATCGCCCGAAACGCTGCGCAGGATCATGCCGATCAGCGTCTGCATATACCCTCCGCACAGTATTTCCCGCTCTTCGCCGCCCAGCAGCTCCGCGCGGATCATTGCCGAAAAGGCGCGCTCAAATTCCGTTCGGTTGTCGATTCCGATGATGCGGTTTTCTTTTCCGAGTTCGTCCAGCCGACGGCACAGCGTTCCCGAAAAATGCGCCCAAACGAGCACGGTGCGGCGGTCGGCGGGAAAAAAGTAGTGCTGATAATTTCCCGGGTATTGCAGCATCAGGCTTCCTGCGGGAACTTCGGTAACAGTCCCGTCCTGTTCGCAGAAGCCGCACCCTTCACGGATGTACTGAATCCCGTAGTCCACGCGTCCCTGCGGGCGGCGCGTGTCGAACGCGCCGCCCTGAAGCACGCGCTCACGGCAGGAATTGACCGTAATCCACGCGTCGCTGGTCTTTTCGTTGAGTTCCCTTTTCATCTGTGTCCCTCCCGTCGGTTTTCAAAACCATTGTACCCTTCGGATTTTGAAAAGTCAACAGAATTGTCCTGTTTTTTGCCAACATCGTGCCTTTTTTTCGGCGGTACGGAGAGGTATACTGAAGAAAAGACAGGAGGTTTTTGTATGCAAACCATCATTTTGAGTTCTCTGCACCGTTTTTTCCCCGATCATTGCCCCGCGGAAACGACGACTGCTTTTTCCGCACTGTCCAACGAACCGCTTTCCTTCCAGCTCGTCTACCGCGACGAAAAGAGAAGACCCGTGCTTATGCGCGTGGAAAGCGATCTTCCCGTCAATGTGTACAGCATCGGCTATGTTCCCGTGCTCAACACCATGCTTGACGGACTGGACAACCCGCCCGCGCCGGGACTTTATCCCGATGTCCTCTATCCGCGTCCCGCCGTGCCGAAGCTGACCCTGCTGAAAAGCGCATGGCATCATTTCTATCACGAGGAAGGCGTCGCACGGGTACTTACCACGCTGCCCCAGAGCTTTCAGGGCGTGTGGATCACCGTCAACGAGGCGCAGAAGGTCTCCACCCCCGGCAAGCACACCGTGACGATTCGTTTTCTGAGCGAGACGGATCAGTCCGAGATTTGCACCCGCACCGTGACCGTGAACATTGCCGCGGAGAAATTGCCGCGCCAGTCCCTACGGTACACCTGTTGGTTCCACTGCGACTGCCTGGCGGATTTTTACGGTGTTCCCGTGTTCTCCGACCGTTTCTTTGAGATTTTCGAGAGCTTCGCCCGTGCCGCCGCCCTGCACGGACAGAACATGATTCTTCTGCCCGCGTTCACCCCGCCGCTGGACACCCCAATCGGCAAAGAGCGCATGACGGTTCAGCTCGTGCACGTGCGTGCCGAGGGCGGACATTACACCTTTGATTTCTCGCTGATGAAAAAGTTCATCGACATCAGCCGCCGCTGCGGAATTTCCTATTTTGAACATTCCCATCTGTTCACACAGTGGGGAGCGATCGCCGCGCCGAAGGTCATGGCGGAGGTCGGCGGAAAAGAAAAGCGGATTTTCGGCTGGGACACCGACGCTTCGGGCAAGAAATACCGCCAGTTCCTGCGTGAATATCTGACCGCCCTGCGCGCGTTCCTGAAAGCGGAGGGACTGGAGAAAAAATTCCTGTTCCACATTTCCGACGAGCCGAACAAATCCACCGACGTCACCTACCGCAAGGCAGTGGAGGGCGTGCGCGACCTGTTGAAAGGACTCGCCGTGGGCGACGCGCTCAGCGACTATTCCTACTACGAGGACGGCACGGTGCAGGTGCCGATCGTCGCCACCAACCACATTGGTCCCTTCCTCGGCAAGTGCAAGCACCTGTGGTGCTACTACACCGGCGAACAGGTCATGAATAATATGAGCAACCGTCTGCTGAACGTGTCGCCCGAACGCAACCGTATGCTGGGCGTGCAGATGTACAAGTATCATATTGAGGGATTCCTGCAATGGGCGTACAACTTCTATTACGGCGTCCTCAGCCAGGGAATTTTCAACCCGCTGACCGCGCCGAGCTGGGGCGACGGCGCGCCGGGCACGTCCTATATGGTTTATCCGGGCACCGACGGAAAAGCCCTGTATTCCACCCGTATCAAGGTGTTTTACGAGGGTCTTTGCGACCAGCGTGCGCTTGAGCTGTTGGAGAAAAAGCGCGGCAGAGCCTTTGCCGAAGCGCTGCTTGAAAAGTACTTCGGCGAAGTGACCTTCACCACCGCGCCCGCGTCCCCCGAAACGATGCTTGCGTTCCGTGAGGAGCTTAACCGCGCCGTAACCGAGGCGTAAAAAACTATCGGATGATAAAGCAAAGGCGCGGCGATTGTCAATTTATTGACGATCGCCGCGCCTTTTTTCGGGCAATATCGGCAAACCGTCGAAACGGTTGCCCGAAGTTTTTGTTTTGCGCACCTGTCGTGCGAACGACCGGGATTCAGACATTCCGGCTGTTTTGTCGCAATTTTAAGCATCCCGCCGCGCGGTGTCGCAATCTGCGACACCGCGCGGATTTTGTCTGTGGTAACGGCGAAAATAACGGGTATAATGAAATCATAAAACTTCGGGAGGTTATTGATTATGTATTATTCAGCCGGAACTTATGAATCTTTTGCGCGTCCTGAAAAGCCGAAGGACGTGGACAAAAAATCCGCCTACATCATCGGCACGGGGCTTGCCGGTCTGACGGCGGCATTTTATCTGGTGCGCGACGGTCAAATGAAGGGCGAACGAATTCACCTGCTGGAAAAGCTGGAGCTGGCAGGCGGAAGCTGCGACGGACGCCGCGACATCACCAAAGGCTTCTTCATGCGCGGCGGCAGAGAGATGGACAACCATTTTGAAGTCATGTGGGACACGTTCCGCGATGTGCCGTCGATCGAAACGCCGGGTGTCTCGGTATTGGACGAGTATTACTGGCTCAA
>DLVP01000055.1 GCA_003445125.1 Oscillospiraceae bacterium
TTTTTTGACAAGCTGACGCGCCCGCGGCTGCAAGCCGCGGGCGCGTTTTTTCGTTATCCCAAAGTTTTTTCAAGGCAGACCAACTGCACGCCGTCGATTCCGTTGAATCGGCAGGAGACGACGCCCACTTCCTCATAGCCGAGGGCTTTATACAGCCGTCGTGCCGCCGTATTGATCACATTGGTGTCCATCCGCAGATACGGGCAGTTCTGCTCTTTTGCATAGTCCTCGTAGAACTTCACAAACGCCGTGCCGATGCCCTGCCCCGCAAAAAGCGGGTCAACCGTCAGCATATGCAGTACCATCACCCGATCGTCGGGCGCCTGCATTTTCCACGACGCCTGCGCGTATTCGGGCACCTGCGTCTGATTGATCCGCGCACCCGCCGCCACCGTGCCGTCCTGTTCCATCACAAACAGCTCGTCCAAACGAAGCGCTTCCCGCGCCGTCTGTTCGGTCGGATACACGCCGCGCACCCATCCGATGTGCGTTTTTCCCTGTTCCTCTGCGGTGAGTATGCGGTCATAAATCGCCGCGAGCGCCGCAAGATCGCTTTCCTGCGCTTTGCGTACCCGTCGGGTTACCATTTCCAGCCACCCTCGTTATCCTTGGTTGAAGAAGTATTTTCCGCCGCCGAGGACGTATCCTTGGAAGACGTGTCCTTCGAGGAACTGTTCTTGGACGAGGAGGAAGCGGGGCTGTCGGAGACATCCCACTCGCTGACCGTTGAGGACGTGGCTATGGGTCTTGCCGAAGAAGTCGCCTTAGAGGACGTTTCCTCCGACGCGGTGCTGACTGCCTGTGCAGGAGAAGAGGTCACCTTCGATTCTTCTGTCGAAGAAGGCGTTCCGTTTTCGGAAGAAGCCGCTTCGCCTCCCTCTGTCGAGGTTTCGCTGACGGTCACCGACGAGGTTTCCTGCGTCGATGACGCGTCTGGCGTTTTTTTCCCGTTGCACGCCGCCAGTGCGGCGAGAAGTCCGATACACAAAAGCACAACTGCTGTTTTTTTCATCTTTTTGTTCCTCTTTTCACAAAAATTCATCTATCAGTATAACGCATTTTCGCGCATTTTTCAAGCCCTGTTTTCTTCCAATGTCGTTTCGGCAATTTTTCGGTCCTTCACCGTAATCAGCCGATCGGCAATCGCGAGCGCCGCAGGCTTGTGGCTGATGAACACCACCGTTTTTCCGAGCGATTTCAGGTTTTCAAGCACCGTGCGTTCGGTCGTTTCGTCCAGCGCGGACGTCGCCTCATCCAGCAAAAACACCGGCGCATCGTACAGAATCGCCCGCGCAATGGCAAGGCGTTGAATCTGCCCCTCCGACAGTCCGAAGCCGCGTTCGCCGATCACGGTGTCCAATCCGTCGGGAAGCACATCGATAAATTCCTCGGCACAGCTCAGCCGTGCGGCGCGCCGCACGCTTTCCTCGTCCGCCTCGGGCACGGCAAAGGCAATGTTCTCCCGCACCGTTCCCGAAAAAATCAGGTTCCCTTGCGGCACATAGGACAGCAGTCCCTGCCACGCGCTTCCCGCATGGGTCTCTTCTCCGCCGCACCACAGCGACAGCGTGCCTTCCTGCGGGGTCACCAGTCCCATCATCAGCTTGAACAGCGTGCTTTTTCCGATGCCCGAAGCACCGGCAACCACCGTAAACTCGCCTTTTCGTATCTCAAAATTCGCATGATCGAACACCGGCTCGCGGTCATACGCAAAGGTCAGCCCGCGCGCCTCAAAGCGAAAATCGCAGTCCTCCAGCATCTGCCGCGGCACTGCCGCCGACGTGTCCCGTTCCGGCAGGGCTTCGATCTCCATAATTCGCTCCGCCGACGCCGTCAATCCCGCCGCCTGCGCCACCAGACCCGACAGATTCAGCAGCGGTCCCTGCACCTGTCCGATCAGATCGAGCATCGCCGTCAGCGTGCCGTAGGTGAACGAATCGGTCAGGTGAAACACGCCCCAGATGAGCGTATAGGCGTAGGCAAGATTGAACACCGCCGAATAGCCCGAACCCGTGGCAATATGCAGCTTCGTGCGTTTGAGCTTTGCCTCCAGATTATCCTTTTGCAGCCTGTCCGAACGTGCCGACACCTGCGGCTGCGCCCCGAACACCCACACCACGGGCAGATGCCCGAGAATTTCCTGCACATACGACCGCCACTTGCCGTCGGTTTCCTGCACGCGTTTGTGCAGCGCCTTCAGCTTTTTGCGCAGCAGGCGGGTGATCACGACCATCCCCAGCCCCGCGCCGCAAAGCACCGCCGTGAACACGGTGTCATAATGAAACAGCAGCCAGAAAATGCAGACAATCCGCGTACCCATCGAAAAAAGCGACGGCAGCAGCGACGCCACCGAGCTGCTCACGATCTGCGCATCGCCCGTGAAGCGGTTCATTAGCTCGCCGCTGTGGAAATTCATGCAGGAATAGTCCTTTTGCAGAATTTTCTTCAAAAGCCCGCTCTTATAGCCGATCTCCAGATTGGCGCGCAGCCGGGTGTCCAGATACTGGCACAGCGCGCGCAGTCCCATTTCCCCCACGATTGCCGCAAACAGCACGACAATGGCAGTCACGGAGTCGCCCTTTTGATACAGTACCGAATCGATGACATTTTTGATTGCCACCGCAAAATACACCGACACCGCCGCCGAAAGCGAATTGAGGACAATCAGCAGCAGCATCAGCGGTGTCTGCCGTTTTGCACCGTCGAAAATCCAGCGAAGCGTTCCCTTTTTCTTCACTTTCACACTCTCCTCACGGCGGCTTTCAGCCGTCGGAAATTCTGCACAAGCACGCATTGCCGCACGCAATAGAGCCGATACCGCCACGAAGTGACCGCGGTTATTTTTCCGTTTTTCTCAAACTTTCCGACCACGGCGAGAATCTGCCCGTCGGTGACCGGGTATTCCCGCCGGTACTGGTTGTCCCCGCACATGGCGTATCCGTCCTTCCCGACCGCCACCACCCGATGCAGCACATACGTCCCGTCCGCCCGTTTATACAGCGGCAGGTCGTATTTTTTCAGGCGTTCGGGCTTCTTTTTCAGCCACACCGTATCCTGCCGATCCCGCAGCATGGGGAGCATACTTGTCCCCGCCGTGACCAGCGGAAACTCACCGCCCTGTTCCACGGTCGCACGAATCAGCGGTTCCAGCTCCGACATCGGCATCGGCTTACGCAAGCAGATTTTCCTTTTTCAGCGTATTCACAAAATCCTCCACGGCGCGGCGTGCCGTGGCTTCATCGGTTTCATATTCCGCAAGAAGCGCCTCTTTGAGCTGCTCCTCGTTTTTTTCTTCGGTCAGCTGTTCCCACAGAAACGCGCCCGTATCATTGAGCGTGACCGCCTTTTTGTCCCCGCCGAGACTGACGGCAATCACACGGTCTCCGATTTTTTGAAGCACATAACGTTCTCTGATCTTCATTTTCCCACATCCTTTTCTTTCAGTATACAACACCTGCCCGCAAAAGGCAAGCGGAAAAGTGCGCGACGGCAAAGCCGTCGCGCACTTTCAGCTTGTCAAAAAACTTT
>DLVP01000198.1:0-446 GCA_003445125.1 Oscillospiraceae bacterium
GCTTTATGGCTACTTTATTGTGTATGGATGCAGCTATACGTGACAGCGCAGCCATGTTCTCTCCCTGACTTCCCGTGGTGATGATCACCATTTTTTCCGGCGGATATTTCCCGATCTGATCGATATCCACCAGCACTCCCTGCGGAATCTTCAAATAGCCGAGTTCCATGGCAATACTGACCACGTTGAGCATACTTCTTCCCGACAGGGCGATTCTGCGTCCGGTTTTCACTGCCAGATCGACGATCTGCTGAATACGCAGAATGTTCGTCGAGAACGAAGCGATAATCATGCGGCGGTCGCCCGCTCGCTGGAACAGCGTTTCAAACGATTCGCCGACTTTCCGTTCACTGGGGGTGGAGCCGGGACGTTCGGCATTCGTGGAATCGGACAGCAGCGCCAGCACGCCCTGTGTTCCCAACTCTCCGAACCGCGCCAGATCGATC
>DLVP01000198.1:457-2048 GCA_003445125.1 Oscillospiraceae bacterium
GGATCATATTGCCGTCAATCGGCGTATAATCCACCTTGAAGTCTCCGGTCTGAATAATCACGCCTGCGGGAGTGGTGATTGCCAGCGCAAACGCACCGGGAACCGAATGGTTGACCGTAATGGTCTCCACGGACATACAGCCGAGTTTGATCTTGGCATGAGCCTCCACCACGTTGATTTTCACCGTGGCGAGCAGCCCGTGTTCCTTCAGTTTTGCCTCGATCAGTCCGGCAGTCAGCTTCGACGCATACACCGGCACATTGACCCGTTTGAGCAAGTATGCCAGACCGCCGATATGATCCTCATGACCGTGTGTAATAACGATACCGCGCACACGGTCGGCATTGTTTTCAATATACGTGAAATCCGGAATCACGATATCCACGCCGAGCATATCGTCATCCGGGAACGCCAGTCCGCAGTCCACAATAAAAATATCGTTCTGGCACTCGTAGGCGGTCATATTCTTTCCGATTTCATCCAAACCGCCCAACGGAATGATTTTCACGGGTGTTTTGCGAACCTCGCGCCGCTTATGGTTTTTCTTCGGTGCCGTTTTTTTCTCAGGCACTTCCTTTTTTGCCGCAGGTGCATTCTTCTTTTCGGGTTTCTGAGAAGCGGGAGCTGTTTTTTGTTTGTCGCCCGCTTTCCGATTGCGGTTTCCGTTGTAATACCGTCTTCCTGAATTTTTCTTCTTTTCCGTAGTTTGACCGTTTTGTGTACTCTTTTCTTCTTGTGTCACTCGTCTCTTGTTTCCTTTCGTTTATTTACGGCTCCTGCCGCTAATGATATATGTATTCCGATTATAAAGCCTTTCAGGCAAAAAATCTGTCAAAATTGCTTTGAAAAACAAACACATACCTAAGGTAACAGTATACCCCTTTTCTGCTGTTCTGTCAAGATAACTCTTTTCTATCCTACCCATTTATTAGCGCTTTGATACCATGCGAGGAATTTCTATTGGATTTTTTTCGATTTTGTGGTATACTGAGACATAATCAGATTTTTTTCGGAGAAAAACATGCTAATTTCAGTAGAGAATATCACAAAATATTTCGGCGCCCGACCGATACTCAAAAACATCTGTTTTTCCATAGAACCCGGAGAACGCATCGGTCTGATCGGCGCCAACGGATGCGGAAAATCCACTTTACTGCGCCTGATAACCGGGCAAGACAGTTTTGAAGAAGGCGAAATCCGCACCGAACGCGACACGGTGATCGGTTATCTTGCCCAGGATGCCGGTCTGGACGGAGAACGCACGGTGATGGAGGAAATGCGCTCGGTTTTCCGCCGTGTACTGGACTGTGAAAAAGAAATGCGCGAAACAGAAAACGCCATGGCGAAGCTGACGGATCATTCCGACGAAAAATACCGGCAACTGGAAGCCCGTTACGCCGCGCTCAACGACTTTTTCACGGCACACGACGGGTACGGTGTCGAGGTCAGAATCCGCACTGTGTTGGGCGGTATGGGCTTTCCCCCTGCTGTCGAAACGCAGATTGTCTCCAGCATGAGCGGCGGAGAAAAAACACGTCTGGCACTTGCCAAGCTCCTTTTGGAAGCACCCGATCTGCTGATTCTCGACGTT
>DLVP01000198.1:2130-2285 GCA_003445125.1 Oscillospiraceae bacterium
CCATGACCGTTATTTTCTGGATCACACGGTCACGCGGATTCTTCAGCTGGAAAACTGCGAGTTGATGTCGTTTAAGGGCAATTACAGCAAATATCTCATACTGAAGCAGGAATGGCTGGAGCGCCGCATGAAGGAATACCGAGCACAGCAAAACG
>DLVP01000198.1:2314-2978 GCA_003445125.1 Oscillospiraceae bacterium
AGCAAAACGAGATTGCCTCGCTTCAGGACTACGCAGACCGGAACATGGCACGCGCCTCCACCTCGCAAAGTGCCAAAAGCCGGCTGAAAGCCATCGAACGCATGGAAAAAATCGAAAAACCGATCACTCAACTGCCGTCGGTTTCCTTTGAATTCACATTTGAACGCATGCCGCACAAAGAGGTATTCGTCTGCGAAGATTTCGGCGTCACGGTGGGCGAAAACAAGGTATTGTTTGCCCATCAGAATTTTGTGATTTCCCGCGGGGAAAAGGTGGCGTTCATCNNGCCAACGGTATCGGGAAATCCTCTCTTTTCAAAGCAATGATGCAGAAAATCCCGCACCAGGGTCAACTGTACCGTTCTCCGAACACCGATATCGGATTTTTCGATCAGCAGGCGGCGGAGCTGGATCCCGAAAACACGGTGCTGGAGGAATTGTGGAAGCGTTTTCCGAAAATGCACGAAGCCGAGGTTCGCTCCGCATTGGGACGCGTATTGCTCCGCGGAGAAGAAGTGTACAAAAAAGTCGGTGTCATCAGCGGCGGCGAACGGGCACGTCTGAACTTTGCCATTCTCATGGTCGAACACCCGAACGTTCGCCTCCTGGACGAGCCGACCAACCATCTGGATCTTGACACCAAGGAGCAGCTGGAAAAAGCGCTG
>DLVP01000113.1 GCA_003445125.1 Oscillospiraceae bacterium
CTGGTCATCAATCCCACCAGTGAGCAGCGCAAGGTTTCCGATCTGGATGTCACCGTGGTTTCCACCGGCAAAAAAGTGGTCATGATTGAAGCCGGCGCCAACGAAGTTCCGGAAGATGTCATGCTCAATGCCATCATCGAAGGACATAAGGAAATCAAAAAAATGGTTTCTTTTGTTTCGGATATTCAGGCTCAGATCGGCAAGCCGAAATTCACCTTTGAATCCAAAGAAGTCGATCACGAGATGTTCGATGCCATCAAAGACTTTGCAATTGAAAAAGTCCGTTTTGCGCTGGATACCGATGATAAAAACATCCGTGAAGCAAGACTGGCACCCGTGGTGGATGAGATTCACGCAAAATTTGATGAGCTCTATCCCGAGCAGATTGCCATGATTGACGAGTGCATCTACAAATTGCAGAAATTTGTCGTTCGCCGTTGGCTGTTGGATGACGGAAAACGTGTGGACGGAAGACAGATTGACGAGATTCGTCCGCTTGCTGCGGAAGCAGGTCTCTTCCCCCGTGTACACGGTTCCGGACTGTTCACCAGAGGTCAGACGCAGGTGCTGACCATTGCCACCCTCGGCACCGTCAAAGAAGCACAGATGCTCGACGGTATCGATGATGAAGAATTCAAACGCTATATGCATCACTACAACTTCCCGTCCTATTCCGTCGGCGAAACCAAACCTTCCCGCGGACCCGGACGTCGTGAAATCGGTCACGGTGCTTTGGCTGAAAGAGCGTTGGAGCCTGTAATTCCGTCTGTGGAAGAGTTCCCGTATTCGATCCGTTTGGTTTCCGAAGTCCTTTCTTCCAACGGTTCGACTTCTCAGGGCTCGATCTGCGGTTCCACACTGGCACTGATGGATGCCGGTGTCCCGATTAAAGCACCGGTTGCCGGTATCTCCTGCGGATTGATCACCGAGGGCGATCGCTGGATGACCATGGTGGATATTCAGGGTCTGGAAGATTTCTTCGGCGATATGGACTTCAAAGTCGGCGGTACGCATAAGGGTATCACCGCCATTCAGGTCGATATTAAAGTGGACGGTTTGACGTATGACATCATCCGCGATGCCTTTGAAAAGACCAGAAAAGCAAGAATTGATATTCTGGATGAAGTAATGCTCAAGGCAATTCCCGCTGTGCGCGATCATTTGTCCAAATACGCGCCCAAAATGCTTACCACAACGATTGATGTGGATAAGATTCGTGAGGTTATCGGTTCCGGCGGAAAGACCATTCAGAAGATTTGCGCTGAGTGCAACGTAAAGATCGACATTGATGATGATGGTAAGGTGTTCATTTCCGGTGTGGACGCAGAAAACACTGCACGTGCGATGGACATTGTCAAAACCATTGCCAATCCGCCTGAAATCGGTGCAATTTATAAAGGAAAAGTCACCCGTATTATGAGTTTCGGTGCTTTTGTGGAAATTGCTCCCGGCAAAGAGGGACTGGTTCATATTTCCAAGCTGGAAGATCACCGCGTGGAAAAAGTGGAGGATGTCGTTTCTGTCGGCGATGAGATCATCGTGAAAGTCGTGGAAATTGACGCGCAGGGTCGTATCAATCTCTCCCGCAAAGACGCCATTGCGGACATGAACGCAAAGAAAAATTCATAACCGGAAAAAATCCCGTTGGCACTCGCCGGCGGGATTTTTTGAAAGGAACGGTCGATATATGCAAGAAAACAGCTATTGGATAAAAGATCGCCTTTTTGTCTTGTCCTACTTTCCCGATGAATTTTCCGCAAAAAAGAAATATCCTG
Organism: Oscillospiraceae bacterium; assembly: GCA_003445125.1. Classification (GTDB taxonomy): domain Bacteria; phylum Bacillota; class Clostridia; order Oscillospirales; family Ruminococcaceae; genus UBA11540. The sequence goes on from DLVP01000113.1 coordinate 1,776, forward strand.
CTGTTTTATTTCTTCACGGAGCCGGTACAAGAGGAAACAATCGGGAAGTTTTGAAAAACAACATCTGCCTGAAAAAGCTGAAAGAGCATTTGAAAGATTGCCTCATCATCGCTCCGCAGTGTTCGGGAACAGATTGGTTTGAAGTTATGCAGGATCTGTTGGAACTGACAGAAAATGTATTTACCCACCCGTCGGTAGACTCTGAACGGCTGTATCTGACCGGTGTCAGCATGGGCGGATACGGTGCATGGGAACTGGCGATGCTTCGTCCGCATTTTTTTGCCGCCCTCTCCCCGCTTTGCGGCGGCGGTATGTCTTGGAATGCCGAACGGCTGAAAAATGTTCCCGTAAATGCCTATCACGGCGCTTTGGACCCGGTAGTGCCGATGAGCGAAAGTCAGCGCATGGTGGAGGCTGTCAACCGTTACGGCGGAAAAGCAACGCTGAAAGTTTATGAGAACCTCGCACACAATTGTTGGGACGAGACTTATAATTCTCCGCAGTTCTATGAGTGGCTCCTCTCACAAAAACGAACGTGTACCGATTCCAAATTCCACGAAATTTCCGGAAGTGAAATTTACGGCTGATTGAATTCTGATAACGCAAAAAAAGCAAGGACACTGTTCCTTGCTTTTTTCACATTGCGAGAACCTGCAACATAAAATATAGCGAACGCATTGGTTGCGGATTTTGAGCGGAGTGTGAGAAAATGAACGACAGAGTTTTTGCCGTCATCGGCGGTGATATACGCTTTTCAAGAGTCATTGAACGTCTTTGTCAAGACGGTTATCCGGTGTATGTCGTTGCCCACAGCTGTTGTGGGAATATCGGAAATGCTGTCGTTTGTGACCTGCAAACCGCGATGACTGCGGCAAATTTCGTTCTTTTGCCGATTCCCGCCCTTCGTGAGGGGCAAATGCTGAATCTTTCGGAAAATCCGATTTCCGAGGAGGTTTTCTGCGGTTACGTTCGCAAGGGACAAACGATCTTCGGAGGAAAGCTTTCGGAAAATTTCTGCGAAAAAATCCGCGAGGTCAGCGGATATCCGTTGGATTATCTGACCAACGAGTCCATGACCGTTCAGAACGCCATGATTACCGCAGAAGGTGCTGTTTCCCTGGCAATGCAGCAAAGAAAGGAAACTATTTTCGGCAGTCGGTGCCTGATTATGGGATACGGCAGAATCGGCAAAATTTTGAGCCGGTATTTACATTTTATGGGAGCATCCGTCACTGTGTGCGCCAGAAAAGAAAGCGACCGTACATGGGCAAAATTGTGCGGATACGACGCAATCAGCCCTTCCCTGCTTTCCGAGGAGGTCCGTTCTGCAGATATTCTCTTCAATACCGTGCCGTATATGATTTTTGATGCTTCCGTATTGCAATTTGTTCAGCGCCGCTGTTTTATTGTAGATCTGGCGTCCAAACCGGGAGGTGTGGATCTGAAAGCTGCCGCCGATTACGGACTGACGGCAGTGCAGGCGCTGTCCCTTCCGGGAAAAACGGCACCAATCAGTGCCGGCGACATTTTATACCAAACGGTTCTTTCCATGATTTCTGAGAGGAGTCAACAATCATGAACCAAACACGACTTGGCGTTGCCATGTGCGGTTCCTTTTGCACGTTCTCACAGGTAATTCCGGAGTTTATTCGGCTTTGTGAGACGGGATATGATGTTTATCCGATCATGTCCGAAATGGCATACCGATCCGATACCCGATTCGGAAAAGCAGAAGATTTTATTCAAACACTGCAAGAAAAAAGCGGTCATAAAGTGATTTCCTCAATCAAAGAGTCCGAACCGATCGGACCAAAAAATCTGCTGGATATCTTAGTGATTGCTCCGTGTACCGGAAACACCATCGGAAAAATCGCCAACGGAATCACCGACAGTGCGGTCACCATGGCAGCAAAAGCCACCTTGCGCAATGCAAAGCCCGTATTGATTGCCGTATCGACCAACGACGCACTTGCCGCATCGGCAAAAAACATCGGGGTTTTGATGAACAGCAAAAATATCTATTTTGTTCCTATGCGGCAGGACGATTATCATAAAAAGCCTGCTTCCTTGGTGGCAGATTTCACCATGCTTTCCGAAGCAATTGAGGCGGCACTTTCCTCTCGTCAGATACAACCGCTGTTTCTTGCAGGAAAGTAAAATCGGCACATACCGTTCGGTATGTGCCGATTTTCGGCATATTATTAGAGTTTCACGATTTCGCCGTAAACCACGCCGGACAACGCAGCCGCGTTCGCCTCATCGGTATCCAGATGTGCCGCAGGAGAGAACTTATCACTCACACGGATGACCACATCGCCGAGAATTGCCGAACGACCGGTTCCTGTCAGCTTCAAACCGACAATTTCCTTATCGGAAACACCGAATTGCTCTGCTGCTTCGGGAGTCAAGTGAACATGACGTTTTGCGGCGATCACGCCTTCTTCCAACACAACTTCACCGCAGGGACCGACCAACTTACATCCGGCGCTGCCCTTAATGTCTCCGGATTCTCTGATCGGAGCGGCAATGCCCAAAGATCTGGCGTCCGTCAAAGAAATCTCTACTTGTGTGGCGCTTCTGACGGGACCGAGAATGGTCACGCCGGGCATTTCTTTCTTCGGACCTACCACGGTCAGTTTTTCAACGCACGCGAACTGTCCCGGCTGGGAAAGATCTTTTTTATGCGTCAGAGTTGCGCCTTTTCCGAAAAGGATTTCCAGATGTTCCTGAGTGACATGAATATGTCTTGCAGATGTTTCAACCAAAACTTTGTTTTCCATTTTTATGCCTCCAAAAGTGTTCTGATAACAGTTTACACTGATTTGAAGCTTTTTTCAAGTCCTATCGCAAAAAAACAAAGTTTTTTTAAAATTTTCCTTGACAAACGGCTGGGTTTTGTGTATAATAGTCAAGCAGTCAAAAATTTGGAGAGATCGCCTAGCCCGGTTTATGGCGCACGACTGGAACTCGTGTATGGGTTGAAAGCTCATCGAGGGTTCGAATCCCTCTCTCTCCGCCAGAGATCCACCGCAATTTTGAATTACGGTGGATTTTTCTATTGTTTATAGGAAGCGTTACAGTATCGACGAACCCGCGCCGCTCTCTTATGAGAGCGGCGCGGGTGCTTGTTCATCCATCTTCTTTTAAAGCATCTACGGGGCGCATACGGGAGGCGGTAATCGCGGGAGAAATTCCGAATATCATTGCAAGGACGACCGCGCCGAGAACGCATCCGATAATAGTTTTTGCGTCAAACGCAAAGGAAATGCCAAATGCTCTTGCACCGATGTTCACAACAGTTTCCGCAAAAATACCGCCCGCAAGGCTTCCGAGCAAAGCAATGAACAAAGACTCAAACAAAAATTCCATCAGAATCTGAAAATTTCCGGCACCGACAGATTTTTTGATACCGATCTCTTTGGTTCGCTCGCTGACAGCAACGGTCATTACCGTCATAATCCCGATCCCTGCGACAATCACCGACACAAGAGCTACGGCGGAAAGGATCACAGTCACAATGTCCAGTAAGCGGTTGAGCGTGTCTTTTTGCTGTGCCATGTTGCTGTATTGATAGGCGTCCGGTTGACTGTTTTTGTTTTCGAGTTCACGGATAATTGCCTTTGTCTCGGTTTCAATGTCACATTCTTCTTTGAATTTCACAGCCACGCGATCCAGAGTCAAATCCTTCTCATACAACTGCATGGTGGTGTACGGAATATAGACAAACGTGGGGATATAATCACCGGTGAGACTTTTCAGCACATTTCCCCCGGTACTGACGACACCGACAATTTTGAAAGTTTCATAAGAAGAACCCACCAGCAGACGAATCTGTTTTCCGACAATGTTTTGACGTTTATAGGCAGTTTCTGCCAACTCCTTGTCGATCAAACATACATTTTCACAATTCTGAATGTCATTTTCATTCAGCATTCTTCCGAAAAGAGTATCCATGCGAATCACCCGATCCACCTCGGAATCAACACCCCAAAGTGCGATGTCGGTATTGGCAGTGCGAAGCACACTCCCCGTGAAGGTCAGCATAATCGGCGTGGCGGAGCGAACGGACGAATTTTCTTTCACCACCGCAAGATCGGCATTGGCAAGACGGGTCAGAGAAGATTGCTTTGCCGACAAAAGTACGCCGTCAGCACCGATGCTATCCAATTCATCGTTGAATGCCGATTTCCCGATTTGTGAAATCGAAAAAATCACCACCACTGAAAATACGCCGATTGCTATGCTCAAAGTTGTCAGTAAAGTGCGCGTCCGTTTGTATCGAAGGTTTCGGAAAATTCCGCGAAAACTAATTTTCATCTGTTTTCACCCGCACCGTCATTCCCGATTGCGTGAGGACATCGGGGTTGCAGATCAGCCAGTCCGAACGCGAAATTCCGCTCAGAATTTCAAAACCGCGGGAAAGCTCAAGACCGGTAGTGACATACTTTTTTTCAGCTTTTCCCTTTTCCATTACATATACATATTCGCCGAGGTCATCCTGCCTGACCGCCTCATACGGTGCAGTAATGGCAGTTTGCTTATCAGTAATATAAATACTACCCTTGGCGGTGTAGCCCGCTTTTAAATCATCGGTATTTCCCGTCGGAGTCAGGACAACATCAACCACCGTCTCGTAGGAAAGGGAGTTGTATTTCTTGTAAGCGGAGGGGTAAATCGCACTGACTACCGCATCGTATGAACGGTTGTGAAAAGCGTTTCCGGTGATTGTTGCACGGTCGCCGAGATGAATATATTCAATACTGTTTTCACTGACGGCGACTTTGGCAACCAATGAATCGTCATCAATGATGGTTAAAACAGGCGTGTATGCCTTTGTCGGTGTACCGACGGAGAGATTCAGCGAAGTCACTGTACCGGAAATTTCAGCGCGGATTTCAGACGGAATTTCCTTCAAACGGTCGGAAAGCGAGCCGGAAGCAGAAAACACATTAACCGCATCCTGCGGTATCTGTGAATTCTGGATCAGTGCATACAGTTCCTCTGTCGAGGCAGACGCATACGAAGAAATCAACGAAGCGGCACTGGCGGATTGATCCACCGTCGCCAGCACATCCCCCTTCTTTACATGGTCACCGACCTGCACATTTACCTCAGACACCATAAGCGGAAGGCTGAAATAGGTATCATGACGGCGGCGCTCCACGATTTCGCCCGTACAGTTGACAGAGCGGGTATATTCGGTTCGGTCGGGATGCGCGATTTTCACCGTGGGAATCCGACGAAGCACAATCTCGCCGGAAAAGAAGGACGTCAGCAGGAGAAGCCCTGCAAACGTCAGACAAATCAAACGTATTTTCATTCACATCACCCTTTTTATCACTTGAAATTATTGTCCCTTTGTATGACTGCGAATATTCAACGCAGGAAAAGAAAAAATAAGACCAGAAAGGAAGATGGGAATGAATCTGATTATGTGCGATAAAAACTGCAAGCATCAATCGGACGGATACTGCCAGGCGGACGGATGTAAACCGACCGCCAAGGACAGTGAATGTCTGTATTTTGAAGAACGGGAAAATCCCAAAAAGTCCATTACCGTAGAATGTCCCTACCCGAAAGCGGCGCCGGAAATCGGGTTCACACGTTCAGATTCATATCAGAGCGAAGGCATCCCGAATGGAGGAAACGCCGAGTAATTCAAGCTGCGGCGGCAAATCCTGTCCTGCCAACAATTTGAGATTTTGTTTCGGAAGAATACAGCTTTGGAAGCCGAGTTTATGGATTTCCCAGATACGTGCCGCCGCGTTGGTGACAGATCGCACCTCACCCGAAAGTCCGACTTCGCCAAAGGCGGCAATGAGATCGGGAATCGGCTTATCCTTGAGTCCGGAATACAAAGCCAGCAAAACCGGAAGATCGGCGGCAGGCTCGTCCAGACGAAATCCGCCGACCACGTTGATATAAGCATCCAGGTTTCCCAAAAAGAAACCGGCACGTTTTTCGAGAACGGCAATCAAAAGATACATTCGGTTGTAATCAAAACCCGTGCAGGTGCGTCTTGCGGCGGGATAAGCCGTTTTGGTCACCAAAGCCTGAATTT
>DLVP01000105.1:0-2402 GCA_003445125.1 Oscillospiraceae bacterium
CTCGTCCATGCCGATATTGACTGTGCGTGTGGTCAGGGATTGAGAAAGAGAGGAAAACATTTTGTCAATCAATTCATACACACGCTCGTCGCCGACAAGCAAAATATCGTCGATGTCGTTGATCTGACGGTAGGTCTGCCAACGGAAAAGCCGACCCAAGTGCGCCAACGTCTGGATGCAGGGAATCAACTCCATGCCTTTGCTTTGTGCATAGCGATCCATTTCCTTGAGTTCTTCGCGCGTATAACGACCGCGCCAGTGCCCGAAATACGGGTTGTCGTCCACTTCGTAGGTATCCTCTATGTAGAGCATAAGGGTGTTGTAGCCCAACTCACTGAGGAGATCTGTCATGTGTTTGACATAAGCGGGTTTCATGACAGCATTGCGGGAACAGTCGATCATAACGCCAAAATGATTTTTCATATCGGGTACTCCTTTTATTTTATTTTAATGCTGATTTCACCGGAAGACAGTGCGTGAACGCTGCCGTTTGCGTCGCTGACAATGAGTTGAGCCGCGTCGTCAATATCGGTGACCACAGCATCGAAAGGCGTGTTGTTATGAAATACGGAAACGGTTTTGCCGATGAGAAAAGAGGATTCGCGATAGAGCTTTACGATTTGTTGGGAGGAACAGGTGTTCAGCAGAAAAGAAAAGTTTCGCCAGATTTCCGCAATCAGCGATTCACGGTCAATTTCACTTTTTCCGAGGATTTCTTCCAAAGAAACGGCAATGTCGCGGATTTCAGGCGGGTATGCGGTTTTTTGAATGTTGATGCCGATGCCCACCACGGCATAAGCAAGGCGACCGGTATCGGTAACGGCGGATTCACTGAGAATTCCGCAGAGCTTTTTGCCCTCCACGTAAATGTCGTTGACCCATTTGATGGCAGCTGAAACGCCGTACAGCGTTTTCAAAGCCTTCACTACGGCGACGGCGGCGGAAACGGTCAGGAGATACCCGTCCTTTGCCTCAAGCTCGGGGTAAAACAAATAGCTCATGTAAATGCCGGCACCCGCAGGAGAATAGAAGGTTTTCCCGAGACGGCCTTTTCCGCGCGTCTGCCTGTCGGCAATTGCCAGCATACATTCTTTTGTATCAGTGCGGGCTGTTTCCTTCAGATAATCGTTGGTTGAAGGAACCTCGTCAAAAAAAGTGACGGGGCAATGAAGCTTTTCACTCAAAGAAAGACAGTTCATTTTTTGTCTCCTATTTGAATTCCACAATGGTGACGCCGCTTTCGCCTTCGCCGTAAACTCCGAGTCTGAACGAGCGGATGCCTTTGTGACGGCGAAGATATTCCTGTACACCGCTGCGCAGAACACCCGTACCCTTGCCGTGAATGATGCGCGCCTGCGGGAGGGAAGCGATCATGCAGTCGTCAAGAAATTTGTCCAAAGCGGCATAGGCTTCCTCTAAATTCATGCCGCGGATGTCAAGCTCGGATTTGAAATCGTTGGTGATTTTGCTTTTCACCTGTCCGGTATAGGTGCTTGAGGAGACGGTGGAGGTATTCTGATCTTTGAGCAGCTTCAGGTTGCTGAGCTTCACTGTGGTTTTGATGATTCCCGCCTGTACCTGAACGGTGTCGCCCTTGGGATCGGCAAGAACAACGCCTTTTTTGTCAATGTCCACGATCAGTACATTGTCGCCTTTTTTCAGTTTTCTCGGGAGAACATACGGTTCGGTGTTCTTTTTGGTAACGGGATCGGCAAGCGCATCCAATTTGGCGTACCGCGATTTGATTTCCGCTTTGGCTTTGCTTGCCATTTCCGAAAACCTTTCGGAATTTTTGTCCTTCAACGCGGCTTCCAGTTCCCGAATGAGTTTTTCCGCTTGAAGTTTGGTGTCTCTGACGATGTTTTCGGCAGTTTCGCGTGCCTTTTGGATTTCTTTTTCTTTTTCCGCTTCCAGCTGCTTTTTGAAAGCTTCCGCCTGAACCTTTTCCTGAGATGCGCGGGCGGCATCACGGCGGGCGGATTCCTGCTGACGCGCCAGTTCAAGACGCGTTTCTTCCAAAGAGGAGACTACCGATTCAAAGCGGGTGTCCTCCGTGGACAAAAGGTCTTTGGCACGTTCGATAATGCTTTCGTCAATGCCGAGACGTTTGGAAATGGCGAAAGCGTTGGAACGTCCGGGNNTGAGCAGCTTATAGGTGGGCTTCAGAGTGGAAACGTCAAATTCGCAGCATCCGTTTTCCACACCTTCGGTTTCCAAGGCGTACATCTTGATTTCGGAATAATGGGTGGTGGCGGCAATTTTCGCTTTTTTTCTGCGCAAATCTTCGAGAATGGCAATTGCCAACGCAGCGCCTTCCGCAGGATCGGTTCCGGAAGCCAATTCGTCAAGCAGAACCAGCGAATGTTCGTCAGCAACCTTGAGAATTTCGATAATTCGTTTGA
>DLVP01000105.1:2455-3172 GCA_003445125.1 Oscillospiraceae bacterium
ACGCCGATGTCGGCAAGCACTTTGTCAAACACGCTGATACGGCTGGTGTCGTCGCAGGGGATCATCAACCCGCACATGGTCATCAGAGAAAACAGTCCCAGTGTTTTCAAAGCGACGGTTTTTCCTCCGGTGTTCGGACCGGTAATGACCAGCGTGTCGAATTTTTCTCCGAGTGAAATATCCACTGGAACGACCACCTTTGGATCAATCAGCGGATGCCGTGCCTTTTTCAGTTCGATCACGCCGTCGTCCGAAATTTCGGGAACACACGCGCGCATGGAAATTCCGAGATTGGCTTTGGAAAATAAAAGATCAAGAGAAATCAACGCAGTGTAGCTGTCGGTAATGGACTGGGCAAAAGTACCGGTTTCCGCGGAAAGCTCGGTCAGAATTCTTTCGATCTCCGCCTTTTCCTTGGATTGCAGAATTTTCAGCTCGTTGTTGAGTTCAACTACGGCGGCAGGCTCAATGAACAGGGTGGCACCGCTGGAAGAAGTGTCATGCACCAATCCCTGCACTTCGTTTTTGAATTCGGTTTTTACCGGCACCACAAAACGCGAGTCGCGCATGGTGATGATATTTTCCTGCAAAAATTTCTGATAGGCAGGGGAACGAACCATCTTTTCCAGCTGATTGCGCGCTTCTTGAGAGCAGTGCCGCATTTTGCGGCGGATCTCCGCCAAAGCGGGGCTTGCGGAATCGGCAATTTCGTCCTCG
>DLVP01000105.1:3203-4165 GCA_003445125.1 Oscillospiraceae bacterium
TGTCCTCTAAGTATTTGTTGGGAGACAGTTGTCCGAAATAGTCGTCCAAAACGGTCGGCTCGTCCTTGGAATATTCGCGCCATTGGCAGAGAGCGCGAATGTTTCGCAGCACTTCAGCAATGTTCAACAGCTCCCGCGGTGTCAGTACTGCGCCAATGTCGGCGCGTTTGACCGCTTGGGTAATGTTTTTTACACCGAAAATCGTCGGTTTGCCGTATCTCATGGAAAGTACGTAAGCGTCGTTGGTGTAACGCATAAGGCGCTTGGTTTCCGAAAATGAAGTCGCAGGCTCCAGATTGAGCGCCAAAGACCGCGTGTCTTCACAGTGCGCTTCATTGGCAAGACGCAGGAGTACTTTGTCAAGCTCAAGGGTGGTATAGACTTTGTCCATAGGTAACTCCTTTTATTGTAAACAAAGATGAATGGCTATTGTACAGTGTCGTAAAAAAACGCCAGGGTATCAAATGCTTTTTCCAGTTGGTAGCAGCAAAATTCCTCGGTGATTTCCGAGAGATTGCGCATCCGGCTTTGTGGGAGACGAATCTTGAAAGCGTCGCTGAGTTTTCCGAATACCATCACGCGCAGGACATCGAGCAGATCCTTTTCCAGCTTTTGTCCGCCGGTTTTTCTTTCCCGCGATTCCATGCAGGAAGGGCAGAGGAGTTCGCCGTCGGTAATGAAAAAATAGGCGGCGGATTCCGGATAGACGCCGCAATCACAGCAGGCGGCGACCTGAGGGGCAAATCCCGCGAGGGTCAGCGCGCGAACCTCAAACAGTGTTTTGAGCAAAAAAAGATCAGCACCGTCCTTTTCGAGGAAAAACAGTGTGTTCAGCAAAAGCCTCAACAGCGGCTCGCTTTCCAGCCCGTCGGTGACACCGACGGTTGCGGTGATATCCAACAGATATGCCGAAAGGGAAACCTTTGTCAGATCTCTGCCGATTTTAAAAAATGCGTCGCGCA
>DLVP01000105.1:4202-5259 GCA_003445125.1 Oscillospiraceae bacterium
GAATAGCACATCAGAGAAGTTGAGGTACAAAAAGGACTGCGAATGCTGTTCGCGCGGTTGGCATAGGCATGAATAACGCCGCTATCTCTTGTCAGAATTGTGAGATAGCGGTCGTTGTCATTGATTTTTTGCTGTCGGATGACAATCCCGTCCGTTTTGAATTGCATGATGTTGTGTTCCTTCAAGCGTGGTGTAGACATCGGCACATGCTTTTCGGTATTGAAGATAGTCGGCGATTTTCCCGGTCGCCATAAAACGGTTCCATTCGGATTCCGGATTCATATAATCACCTCAGGTATAGTGTGAGCATCCGAACGGAAAATATGGCAGGAAAAGTCGCCCAATCATTGAAACCCGAACTGCTTGATGATTTGCTCTTTGTTGCGCCAGTCCTCTTTGACTTTCACCCAGCATTGCAGATTGATCTTGGTATTCAGGAAACTCTCGGCATCTTCTCTGGCAAGAGTGGCGATTTTTTTGAGCATGGCGCCGCCTTTGCCGATGATCATGCCTTTGTGGGATTCCCGTTCACAAATGATCGTTGCATAAATGTCCAGCAGATCGCTTCCCGGGCGTTCTTTCATCTGATCAATGACCACGGCGATTCCGTGCGGGATTTCGTCCCGCATCAGATTAAGAATTTTTTCCCGGATGATTTCCGCAACAATCACGCGTTCGGGCTGATCGGTCAGCGCGTCGTCGGGAAAAAAGTGCGGAGCTTCCGCCGCGAAGGCGGACAGCTCTTTCATCAGAATGTCCAGACCGTCGTTCTGCAGCACACTGACGGGAATCACGGCGTCGAAATCGTGCAGTGCGGAAAAAGCGGCAATCCTTGCCAGAATTTCTTCTTTGTTCGTCACTGTATCGATTTTGTTGATCAGCAGAATCGTCGGGATTTTGGATTTTTTCAAAGATTCAATCAATGTTTTTTCGGCAGTGAAAATCTCCGAGGACATATCGGTCACCAAAACAGCAACATCCACATCGGCAACAGATTCGTCAACGGTTTTCACCATGTATTCGCCAAGCTTGTTTTTGGCTTTGTGCAGACCCGGAG
>DLVP01000105.1:5292-5471 GCA_003445125.1 Oscillospiraceae bacterium
AGACATACTGAGTGTCACCGCGGGTGGACACGGCAGTAATTCTCGTGCGGGTCGTCTGCGGTTTGTCGGAGACGATGGCAATTTTTTCACCGACAAGCGCGTTGATCAAAGAGGATTTGCCGACATTCGGTTTTCCGACAATGGCGACAAAGCAGGATTTCGTTTTCATATTTTCCATC
>DLVP01000172.1:0-822 GCA_003445125.1 Oscillospiraceae bacterium
CACTATTCCGCCGGAACAGCATGAGCATTATCTGAAAATCGTGCTGGCGGAGGCACAGCGCCTTTCGAGATTGGTGCGGGCGATGCTGGATATCGCCAAAATCGAGGCGGGCGAGCTGAAACTGTCGCCGACGGTGTTTGATATCAATGAAACCGTGTGCCGGGCGCTGTTCCCGTTTGAACGCAAGATTGAAGAAAAACGGCTGGAAATCCGCGGACTGGATGTGCCGGAAAAAGTGCTTGTGTTTGCCGATGCCGACCTGATTCATCAGGTGGTGTACAATCTGATCGACAACGCCATCAAGTTTTCAGACGATGGCGGATATATTGAATTCCGCTATGCCACCGTCCGCAATCAGGTCTATGTGTCGGTCAGAAATTCCGGGCAGGGCATCACGGAAGAAGAATGTGCGCACATTTTTGAGCGCTTTTATAAAACAGACAAATCGCGCAGTCGGGATAAGCAGGGAGTCGGACTGGGACTTCATATTGTGAAGTCGGTCATTAACTTCCACGGCGGCGACATCACGGTTCACAGTGTACCCGGAAAGTATACGGAATTTACGTTTACACTGCCGACACCGCCGAAAAAGAATGCTTACAAATGATTCAGAAACAAAACGAATTTTGTTAATGCGCAGGTCACAATTGGCAGTTATACTGTAATCAATAAAACAAAGCGGAGGTTTTGAACAATGGATGAAAACCATGAACTGAACAACGGAGCGCCGCAGGAAAAACCGCAGGTGCAGGAACCGACCAATACACAGCAACAACAGCAACCCTCACAAATGCCTTACGGTGGGTATTATTATACCGGCGG
>DLVP01000172.1:855-7246 GCA_003445125.1 Oscillospiraceae bacterium
GTATCAGAGCAATCGCAGCGGCGGTACTTATTCACGTCCTCAGGACAACTATCAGTGGAATCTGAATCAGTACGGTACGCCGATGCCCCCGAAGCCCTCCAAAGGCAAGGGCGGAAGGATTGCGGCAATTGTCATTTGCTGCGTGCTGGCAATTTCTGGTGTGGGATTCGGTGTCTGGAGTGCGATGCGCCTTCCCGCGGCAGGCACGCCGTCGGATGTGTCGTCCCGTGAGACGTCGGACAATACTTCGGCTGCCGAAAAGACTCCGGAATTGGTGATTCAGAATAAACCCGAGGATTCCACCGGCGTCATCAGTGCCGACGGAGAACTGACAGGCGAAATGGTTTATGAAAAAGTCAGTCCTTCGGTCGTCGGTATTGTGGTGTATTCTTCGGAAACCACGGCTACGAAATCGGGCGAAGGTTCCGGAATCATTCTTTCGTCTGACGGATATATCGTGACCAATGAACACGTGGTGGACGGTGCGAAGCTCATCGAAGTGGTACTCAGCAATGAGGAACGCTATACAGCAAAGCTGATCGGCTACGATATGCAGACCGATTTGGCGGTAGTGAAAATTGACGCACAGAACCTCGTAGCGGCACAGCTGGGAAATTCGGACGAACTGAAACCCGGTGAAAAGGTGTACGCCATCGGCAATCCGGGCGGTATGGAATTTGCCAATTCCATCACGGACGGTATTGTGGGCGGTGTCAACCGTCTGCTCACCAACAGTTCCACCGGCTATGTGATGACCTGCATCCAGACCAATGCCGCCATCAACCCCGGTAACTCCGGCGGTGCTCTGGTGGATCGCTACGGCAGAGTGGTGGGAATCAATGTAGCAAAAATCGCCGATACCGATTATGAGGGCATGGGCTTTGCCATTCCGATCAGCCGCAGCATTGATCTGATCAGCGATCTGATGGAATACGGCTATATCAAGGGCAGACCGAAGCTCGGAATCACCTATTCGCTGATTTCTTCGGCAGTTTCGCAGTTCTACGGTGTTCCTGCGGGCATTCGCGTGGATGCGCTGGATCCCGAGTGTGACGCTTATAAAAAGGGACTGAAAACGGGCGATATTATTACCTCTATTGACGGAGAGGCACTGAGCTCGGCGTCGGATGTAATGCAGATCATGGCATCGCATAAAGCGGGCGATACCATCAAGCTGAAGGTTTATCGTCAGGGCATGACGGGAGAACTGACCGTTACCCTTTCGGAAAATGACGGACGCGATACGTCAAACTATGTCAAGACCGACGGCTCTTCCGATACGGACAATACACAGTCGCAGGAAAGCGGCAGCGGCTGGTACGGCGGAAACTTCCCGTTCGGAGATTATTTCCGCAGATAAAAGAAAAGATGCAAAACGGGCGTCTGAACACATCGTGTGCAGACGCCCGTTTTGACAGGCTGAGCAGAGGCGTTTCGTGAAAAACGCCTCTGCTTTTATACCGTCGGATGGTGCGCTGTTTTTCGGATGAAAAATCTACCTTTTGTAGATATTGTTCAAAATTGCGGAAATTACGTGTGTTTTTTTGTAAAAACAATTTACAAACCGTGATCTTTGTGTTATGTTTTTTATAGATCATAGATCATTGATCAAAAATACTTACAAATTCGGAGGTAAATGCTTTATGAAGAAAGTATTGGCGATGATTCTTTGCATGACTATGCTGTTGAGTGTAGTGTCCGTGGCGGCGTTTGCGGCGGATGCGGTAAAGGTTGTGGAGGCGACTTTGATCGATCCCAAGGATGATTACAACGATAACCCGAAATTCATTTTTGACGGTCTTCTTAATACGGCGGTGACTTACAGCTGGAAAGACGTGGATGCCGTGCGCGGCGCTTTGCTGGAACTGGAAAATGCGGTGACGCTGGAAAGTTGTACCATCACATGGGGAAATCCAAGCTGGGAAACCTATGATATGGCGGCAATCGATTATACGGTTTCCGTTTCCGCCGACGGCGAGGAGTATACGGAAATCTATAAAGCAGCCGGAGTGGAGGGTCTCGGCACCGGAATGCAGCGCACGGATACCCTGGAGTTTGAAACTCCGGCGGAAAATGTGAAGTTTGTCAAATTGACAATCACAAAGTGCGCGGGATATTATCTGGGACTTGCCGAGGTTCAATTCAATAAATCGAAATCCGCTTCCACCGCATCTTCGTCGGAGACTTCCTCCGAAGCGGAATCTTCCGTGGCAGCAACTTCTTCTGCGGCAGCTTCTTCTGAGGTGACTTCTTCTGCTGCAGCGGTTTCTTCCGAAGCGGCTTCCTCTGCGGCAACATCTTCTCAGGCAACTTCCTCCGAAGCGGCTTCCTCTGCGGCAACATCTTCTCAGGCAACTTCCTCCGCAGCGACTTCCTCTGCAGCCGATTCTTCCGTGACGACTACGGATAACGAGCCGAAGATCATGACCTGGCTTTGGATCGTGATTGCAGCAGTGGCAGTGGTGGCAATTGTGGTTATCGTGCTGGCGTCCAAGAAAAAGAAATAAAATTTTGTAAACGGAAAAGAGACGGGAGACCGTCTCTTTTTTTGTATACGCATTAGACGTATTATATAAAAAAGAATATGATTTTTTAAAAGCTTTTGTTGATGCTTGACAATCAAAACCCGCCGCGTTATAATGAGACTAATAAATGATGAGAACACTCATCGATATCGGAGGAAAGCTATGAAAAAGTTCTTTGCACTTGCACTGTCTCTGCTGCTGTTGATGACGGTAGTGGCACTTCCCGTGTCTGCGGTGGACAATTACATTCCGAAAACCATCAATCTGATTGCCAATGCGGACGGCACCTGCTCGCTGCCCGAGGGCTATGTGGTTTATATCGGCGACACCATCGTCGTTCCGAGAAAAGAATTGGTGTATGTCGGTGATTTCAATAACAGAAACACCAAAGAAATCGAAAAGGATGCCACGGTCATCGCCAATTCCTATCAGATTCTTCGCGGAACAACCGGCATTGCAAGCGCGTGGGGCGATTCGATCGTCGTCAGCGATGAAATCGGCGGTAAAGACGGCTGGAAAAGCGAAGGTGCAACCATGGCAAAGGCGGGTACTTACACGCTGAAACTCAAGGAAGCCCGCGATTCTTCTTTTACGGTGTATTATGATGTGGATGTGGATCTGATTACCTTTGAGGTCGTGGACCCGAAGGAAGTCGATAAGATCGTAGTGCCGAGCACCACGACCGTTGTGACTTCCGAAGCGGAATCCTCCGTGGCGGAAACTTCTTCCGAGACGGCATCGGTAGCGGAAACCTCTTCCGAAGTCACTTCTTCCGCAGCTGCTTCGACGGCGGAAACCTCTTCTGAGGCAACCTCCTCGGCAGCGACTTCCTCCGCAGCCGATTCCTCCGTGACAGCCACAGATAACGAGCCGAAGAGCATGACCTGGCTGTGGATTGTGATCGCGGCTGTCGTTGTGGTCGTGGTTGTTGTCATCGTATTGACTTCCAAGAAGAAAAAATAACCCGTAAATAGAATGAAAACCGACGGAGTGAAAATTCCGTCGGTTTTTTTGCGTTTCCTTTGAAATTTTGTGGTTTTCCGTGCAAAATATTTACAAAATTCTTACTTTATGCTATGATTGCCGTAAATCAAGTGACCGAAAAGGTCATATATTAGGGAGGAATTATCTCAATGAAAAAAGTATTGGCAATGATTTTGTGCCTGACTCTTGTGCTGACAGCAGCATCTGTGATGGCATTTGGCGCAGATGATGTGACAGTGCTCGGTGCAACGGTCGAAGACCCCGGCGAGGACGGACAGGGAACCCCTTCGTTTATGCACGACGGAGATTTCGGCAATGCGTATGTGTACGGCTGGAACGGTCTTGAAGTAGTGCGCGGCGCAGTGATTGAACTGGAGAAAGCATCGACCCTGCATGATTGCTATGTCACATGGGGACATCCGTCCTGGTCAACCTACGATATGTCCGCTGTGGATTATACGATTTCCGTTTCCGAAGACGGCGAAGAGTATACCGAGGTGTACAAGGCGACCGGCGTCGAAGGTCGTGGCAAGGGCAAACAGCGTACCGATATCGTCGTTTTCGATGCTCCGCTGGAAAATGTCAAATTTGTCAAACTGACGGTCACGAAGGCAGCCGGAAATTATCTGGCAATCAGTGAAGTCCGTTTCAATCAGGAAAACACTTCTGCGACAACTTCCTCTGAGGAAACCTCCTCTGCGGCGGCATCCTTCGAAGAAACTTCCTCCGTGGAAGAGACTTCCTCCGAAGCAGCAGCTTCCGAAGCGACCTCTTCTGCGGCGGCATCGTCTGTGACAACTTCCTCCGAGGCTGTTTCTTCTGTGGCGGAGTCCTCTGCGGCAGCCACGGATAACGAGCCGAAGAGCATGACATGGCTGTGGATCGTGCTGGCAGCAGTCGTAGTGGTTGTGGTCGTTGTCATCGTACTGACCTCCAAAAAGAAAAAATAACCGAAATCGTTTGGGCAAAAGGGCGGAAGAAATTCCGCCTCTTTGTGCATTTTATGCAACGAAAGCACAGCCCTCTACTTTTTTTCTATTACCTATTTACAAATTGAAATTTCTGTGGTATAATACAGAAAATTCAAGTGATCGATAAGATCACAATTTCAGGAGGGAATTTTCTCAATGAAAAGAGTATTGGCAATGGTTCTGTGCCTGGCAATGGTGCTGGTCATGACATCTGTGGCGGCATTTGCTATGGACGAAGTAACGATCGTCGGCGCAACAATGCAGGATCCGAAAAATGATTTCCAGGGTACTCCCGAAAATCTGTACGACGGAAACTACAGCGGCGTGTATGTGTACGGTTGGAACGATGCAACCGCAAAACGCGGTGCAACTTTGGAACTGGAAAAAGCAGTGACACTGGAAAACTGCTACATCACCTGGGGACATCCGTCTTGGGCTACTTATGATCAGTCTGCAACCGATTATACGATTTCCGTTTCCGCTGACGGCGAAGATTTCACGGAAATTTACAGCGCCAAAGGGGTGGAGGGTCTCGGCGAAGGCAAACAGCGTACCGATACCATCACCTTTGAGACTCCGGCGGAGAACGTTAAGTATGTCAAAGTGACTGTCACCAAGGGCGCCGGTCACTACCTGGGAATCGCCGAAGTCAGATTCAACGTCAGCGACGTGACGACCACGACTTCTTCCGAAGCGGCATCTTCCGAAGAGGCTTCCTCCGTGGAAGAGACTTCTTCCGAGGCGGTAGTTTCCGAGGAGCCTTCTTCTGAAGCGACCTCTTCCGAGGCAGTGGTTTCCGAAGAGCCTTCTTCCGTGGCAGAGACTTCTTCTGAGGCAGAATCCTCTGTGGCAACTACGGATAACGAGCCGAAGAGCATGGCATGGCTGTGGATTGTAATCGCAGCGGTTGTTGTGGTAGTGGTTGTTGTCATCGTGCTGGCTTCCAAGAAGAAAAAGAAATAATCACTGATTTTCAGCAGAGGGACGGAGTTTTCCGTCCCTTTTTTTGCACAAAATCTATTTACAAATTTCCGAATTCATGGTATAATTCACTCAAATTCGCGACCGTTCGGTCATGTTTGGGAGGATTTCTATGAAAAAAATTTCGGCATTGCTTTTGTGCCTGATGATTCTGCTGTCGGCGACGGTCGCCGCTTTTGCTTCGCAGCCGGTGACGATTGTCGGCGCGACGATTGAGGAAGGGTTGAAATCGGACGCGCAGGGACAAATCGAGGAAATGTATGACGGGAACTATAAAAATGCCTATGTGTACGGATGGACGCATACGAACGATTGGCGTACCGTGGTTTTTGAACTGGAAAAACCGGTGGTGCTGACCGAGGCGAAAATTATCTGGGGGCATCCTTCGTGGCAAGGATTTGATATGTCGGCGCGCACCTATGTGGCTTATGTGTCGGCGGACGGCGAAGAATGGTCGGAGCTGTATGTCGGACGCGATGATGACGGCACGGAGGGCGAGCAGAGAACGGATGTTTGGCTGACCGACGGATGGGTGGAAGAGGTGAAATATGTCAAGGTGGAAGTCCGCGAGTCCAACGGTCCGTACCTTGCCATTGCGGAGATCTCCTTGTCTGCGGCAGATGAGCCGTCGTCCTCGGCGGAGGAATCTGTGGAGGAAGAACCGTCCGAGCCTTCGCAGGAAGAAGTGTCGGTAGATTCGTCGGTGGTAGAGCAGCCGACTCCCTCGACCGCGTTCCCGTGGCTGTGGGTCGCTGTCGCGGCGGTGGCTGTCGTGGCAGTGGTTGTGATTGTTTCGGTAAAGAAAAAGTAAGATGAAAATGCGCGCCGCGAATATTCGCGGCGCGCATTTCAGCCTGTCAAAGAACACATGCTTTCGTTACGTGAAAACATGAGTTCTCTTTGCAACTGGGGAAAATATTGAAAAAAAGC
>DLVP01000145.1 GCA_003445125.1 Oscillospiraceae bacterium
AGACGTCGTCGGGCACCTCCGGAGAAAAACTGGATCTGTCCGGAAAAATGATGGATTTGATCCGTGACGGCTCCACGGAGTTCGTCATCGTGCGAAACAAGGAAGGCTCCGATTATGAAACGGATGTCGCCATTGATTTGAAAGCCAGATTGGAGAAGATCACCGGCGCGCCGGTGAAACTCACCAACGACACCAAAGAAGCGCGTGCCCACGAGATTCAGATCGGACATACGGTCAACCGTGATGAGGCAAAAAAAATCAACGATAACCTTGCCGCGAATGAGTACGCCGTGGTGGTGGATAACGGCAAACTGATCATTACGGGCGGCGACGATAAGTCGATGAAAAAAGCCTATGAACTGTTTTTGGAACAGGTGCTTGAGTGTAAGTGGAACACCAAGGTGGAAGATCTTCCGTCGAAATCTGTGATTCAGATTCCGGAAAAACTCAATTTCCGGAGCAAGTACCTGACGCGTGAAGAATTTGCGGCGCAGACGCAGCTGATCGAATATCCTTCCTACCCGAAGGATCAGATCAAGTGGGACTATGACTATGAAGTCACCGTCACACAGGGCGAAAAAACGATCAAGCTTCCGGTGTATAACCCCGCCTGCAATTCCAACTATTTCAACAGTACGCTGATCGACGGCGACGTTCATCGCCGCTTCTGTGAATTTGCGTTTTCGGGCGATCCCGTGACAGTGGAAGTGAAAGTGAATCTGGACTTTTCTTCCTATGTCGTCATGCCGACAGCGGACGGAATCCCCTCGACCTGTGAGGGCAATGTGATCCGCTTTACTCTGGATAAACCCAACGAAGTGGTGCTGCGTCTGAATCAGGACAAGGATACCCAGCTGATTCTCTTTGCCGAAGAACCGGTGTATGAGGATGATATTCCGGACAAGGAACTCTCCACCGTGACCTATTTTGAAGCAGGATATCATGAGGTCGAAGGCGGCGTTGTGAATGTTCCTGCGGGCGGACAGGTTTACCTGGAGCCGGGCGCGCTGGTGCGTGCGCGTGTTATTATGAACAGCAGAGATTCCTCCATCGGCGGTCGCGGCTCGTTCATTGAGCCCAGCCCCAACCGTATGGCAATGGAGTCGGAGGAAGGAACGGCAAGCTATATGCTGACCGTCAGCGGCGGTAAAAACAATACCGTCAGCGGCGTCAAGTTCCTGGATGCGCATACGTTCAATATTGTCACCATCGGCGCTTCCGATCTGACGATTGACAACGTGAAGGTGATTTCCAATCAGATTTCCACCGACGGCGTGTCCATCTGGAGCAAAGGAACCAACCTGCTCGTGAAGAACAGCTTCTTCATGGTCAGCGATAATATCTTCGTCTACGGCGGCGGAATCCTCGACGGCATCACCGTGGAGAACTGCACGCTCGGTTCGGACTATGCAATCTTCTTCCCGCAGGGCAATATCACCGGGGAAGGCATGACCTTCAGAAACTGCGACGTGTTCCGTGCAGGCAGCTTTTTGAAACAGGATCTCGGCGGCGTCGGCGATGCGACCCTGCCGATGTGCCTGATTGAAAACATTCGCGCGGAAGATGCCGCCACGATCGGCAATATCTTCAATCTTGCCAACCACGGTGCAGGCGAGAAAAAGTACATTCTGCGCAACATCAGCCTTCCTGCGGAATACGGAAAAGTGATGCAGGTGGCGGCGGATGTGACGGGTGCCGATATCACAATCGATAACGTCTGGCTCGGCGATCAGCAGATGAGTGCCGACAGCGGATTGAATCTTTCCGTGCCGGCGGGCAATACCGTGACCGTGACCGCAAACAGCGATAAAGCCGCGGCAGGTGTCGGCGTGTATAAGGAAATCGAAGTGACTCCGTATCAGGCGACCAAGGTCTATGTCGCGGGACAGCACGTTCCCGTGCCGGTGCAGCCCTACGAGGAAAACGGTACGTATTACGTTTCGGCGTATGAAATTGTCAAGGAACTGGATTTCAAAGACGTGACGCTGGATGCCGAGGCAGGAAAACTGACCTTCAAGGACGACAGCCGCGAATATGAAGTGACCGCCGCAAACGGCAATGTCATGAAAGACGGCAGTCTGATGGTTCCGCTGAACTTCTTTGCCGACCAACTGGGAACTACGGCTTCCTACGACGTCGATATCCGTCGGATCACCGTGAACATGATTCCGCGCAGCGGAAACCTTTTGAGAAACGGCGATATGGAACAGGGAATGACCGATGATTGGGTGACCCGTTGGTTCTCCCCGATGTACCTGTCGGAGGACGCGCACAGCGGAAAATACGCAATGCGTTATTATGTTACGGAGGATTCCTATCAGCCGGGTTCTGCCAACGGTATTTACCAGGATGTGGCAAAAGTGTTCCGTAAATACGGCGCGGGCGTGTACGAACTGTCCTGCTGGGTGCGGAAGGCAAATTCTGTCTGCAACGCGACGGAAGTGGAAATGGGTCTGACGAAAGGCTACGGTACGGAATCCACCAAAACGCGTGTGAAGCTGACCGATGAATGGCAGCAGATCAAATACACCCTGACAGTCGGCAACGAATCCGCCAATTGGCGCGTGGCGTATTACTATGTCGGATACGCCGACGGCACGGTTAAAAACATTCTGATCGACGATATGCAATTGGTAAAGGTGCAGTAATTGAAAAGGCGACGCCGCTTGAGCGGCGCCGCCTTTTTTGATGGGAAAAAACGCGAAAAAGACTTGAAAACAGAGAAAAATCCCAGTATAATCTACTTGTGACAACGACACTTTTTCGGCTTCCTAAAACGGAAATTTCGCCGAAAAGCAAGGAAAGGAAAACTATGAACAGATTGGTGCAGTATCCGAGCTATCCGCAGGATGTCCCGCGCGATTTTGATTATACCGTCCGTGTTTCGCAAAACGGAAAACAGATCACGATTCCGGTCTATAATATGGTGACCCAGACGTGCCACTTTGCCGCCGTGGCGGAAGGGGACATGAAGCGCCGCTTCTGCGAATTTTCGTTTGAGGGCGACCCGGTGACGGTGGAGGTTGAGGTACACAGCGATTTTGACTGCTGCGCCGTGCTGCCGTCGTCGGCGATGATTCCGTTTTCCGTGGAGAAAAATGTGATCCGCTATACGATCGACCGCCCGATGAATACCATGGTGAAGATCAATAAAGACCGCACGTCGTTTTTGGCGATTTTCGCCGAAGCGCCCGAACGTGCGGAGGAAATCCCCGACAGAAACGACCCGAATGTCGTGTGGTTTGACGCCGGCTTGTCCACCACCGAAACGGGCGACCTGGAGCTGAAATCCGGACAGTGGGCATACCTGGCGCCCGGCGCCGTTGTGAAGGCGCGCGTGCTGATCCACGATGCCGAAAACGTGAAAATCACGGGACGCGGCTCGTTTGTAGAACCCAGCCCCACACGCGGACCGGTACATAAAGCCCATTATATGTGTGATGTCGGAAATGCGAAAAATGTGCTGGTGCGCGGCGTGAAGTTTTTGGACGCGCACACGTTCAATTTGGTGATCTGCAATGTCGTCGGCTGTGAGTTTGACGATGTGAAGGTGCTTTCCAACCAGATCTCCACCGACGGTTTTTCGATTTGGGCGCGCGGCGAGGACGTGTGGGCGCATCACTGCTTCTGGCACGTCAGCGACAATGTCTATGTCATCGGCGGCGCCGATATCCGGAATGTGGTGTTTGAGGACAGCCTCGTCGGTTCGGACTATGTCACCTTCTTTCCGCAGGGATATCTGAAGGGTGATTCGCTGATTTTCCGCAATATTGATGTGTTCCAGACACGCCTGCTGTTCGAGCAGAATTTTAACCCCGATCATAAAGACCGTGCGGTGGATCAGGTGATTTTTGAAGATATCCGCGCGGTAGACGTGGATCGTACCGCCCCGCTGTTTCATGTGGTCTGGCACGGCGCTACGCCGAAAAACTATCGGCTGAAAAACGTCAGTGCGCCGCCGCTCGGCGATTTTTACGCATTCAATGTCGGCGCAGATATCCGCGATACTACCGTTCGCGTGGAGAATGTCTGGGTCGGTGATCAGCCTCTGATCGAATTGGACGGACTGAAAAACGAACTGAACGGACAGGCAGAAATCACCTTTGCCCCCGAAACCGATCCGAATCCCGTCTTTGTCGGAAAGAAAAACGAGGTGACGACACCGAAGTATACCGCAGGAAAAGTGTTTGTCGGCGGTCTTTTTGTTGCCTCGGAAACCGAACCCTTTGAAAAGGACGGGACGGTTTGGTGCGCACCCGTGCAGGTGCTGAAAGCGCTGGATTTTGAGGATGTCCGCACGGACGGTAAGATTCTGACCTTCCATGACAGCACCCGCACCTTCCGCTGTGAATTGACGGACGGCATGGTGCCCGCGGACTTTTTCACCGAAGAACTGGGACTGAAAACCGCCTGGGATCCGGTCACGCGACGCCTGACGGTGGAAAACCGTGCGAGCCGCGGGAATCTGTTCAAAAATCCGGACATGGAAAAAGGTTTGACAACCGACTGGATTACCCGCAACTTCTCCCGCCTGACGCTGAGCGACGACGGCCATGAAAGCAGTCATTCGCTGGAGGTGTTTAATAAAAGCACCGATAACGGCGCTTATCAGAACGCAATTTACCTGCTTCGCCGCTATGGCGAGGGAACCTATCGGATGTCCGCCTGGGTCAAAAAATTCCCGGATTGCGATTGTGACACGATAGCCATCGGAATGTCAGGAGAATACGGCACCGGCGAGCATTACGCCCGCCTTCCGCTGACCGAGGACTGGACGCGGATTTCCTATGCGTTTGAACTGAATACCGATCCGGAAAAAATCGGAAGACAGTTCGCGTTTGTGGGCTTTGCCGAAGGCGGCAAAACCGCCCACTACCTGATCGACGATCTGGAACTTGTGAAAGAAAACTGAAAAAACGCGCGCCGTCCACGTTGCGGACGGCGCGCGAAAATCAATCACGGAAAGAATCCCGTTCGGCACAGGACCGAACGGGATTCTTGCAGACAGGACACGGCAGTTGACAAACGGAAAAGAAAATGGTATACTGATATCACCGATATTGAGGAGGAAAAACAATGAAAAAGATGATTTGTATGCTGTTGGCGGTGGCTTTTGTGCTGAGCTTTGCCGCCTGCGGAAAACAGGAGGTCGCGTACGAGGCGGGCACGTGTACGGACACGACCTATACCAGCACGTTTGAAGGCTTGACCTATACGATTACGAGCGGCATGACCATGGCGACGAAGGATCAGCTGGATCAGATGATTGCCGCAGGCGCCGAGTATGCGTATGAGGATGACGCGCAGAAGGTGATTGATTACGCCAAGACCAAAACCGTGTATGAAATGATGGCGTATGCGGAAGACGGCGGAAATGTGATGGTAATGGCGGAAAAAGTGCCGTTCACGATCACGGATGAGGACGCGTATATCGACAGCTACCGCGACGCGCTGGAAACGGCGGGATTGACGGTTACCTATGACGGCAATCCGAAGGACGTCGAAATCGCGGGCGCGAAGTATCGCGAACTGAATTACGCGATGGAAATCAGCGGAGTCACCGTGCTTCAATCGGCGTATTTCCGTAAAATCGGCGACCGCGTGGTGGTCATTTCGTTGACCTATTTCTCCGAAGGCGGCAAAGCGGCGCTGATGAGCGGCTTTGCTCCCTTGAAGTAAAAAACAAACAAACCGCCGCCCGACAAGACGATGCCTTGTCGGGCGGCTTTTCGTTTCGGAACAGACCGATTTCGACAAATTCAGCTCAAAGTCCGTTTTATTGGACTTTCCCTGTGCTACAATAAAAGCGTCAAAAACCTAAATTGCCAAAGTGAAGTCACGATTTTTG
>DLVP01000163.1:0-1424 GCA_003445125.1 Oscillospiraceae bacterium
TGTGTCTCCGAACCCCAGACAACCCGATTCGGGTACAATTCACGGTCGCGGTCGTAGCAATGGCACATATAGTTATATCCTACGATATCCAGCGGCTCCATAAATTTCTCAGTGACCTTCTCCCAGGCGTCCGGTTCGCTCCAGAAGTCATTGACCGGAAATTGCTTCATAAAGGTTTTTCTTGTCTCCTCGTCCTGGTGACCGTAGTTGATCATCCACAACCCGCAGACGGCATTTGTCACCGGGCGGGTGGTATCGTATTTGCGGATTTCATCCGCCAGATGCTGCTGCCAGCGCACACCGTCGCCGAGACCCATACGCTCGCCGATTTCGTTTCCGGTCGNNCTCGTTCTTCATGTGTGAGAAAAGTCCCCACGTCTCGTTGAAGACCACCCAATAGAAAGTCGACGGATGATTGCGGTCGCGCTTGACCATATAGGAAATATCACGGTCGCACCAATCGGCAAACCAGTTGTGATAATCGTTGTCCACTTTGCCCATGTTCCACACATCGAACGCTTCGTCCATGACAATCACGCCCAGTCGGTCGCACGCTTCCAGCAGTGCCAGCGAAGGCGGATAGTGCGAGGAGCGCAGCGCATTAAAGCCCAGTTCCTTCAGCAGGCGAACCTTGCGCTCTTCGGCAGCGGGAAATGCCCGCGCGCCCAGGGCACCGTGGTCGTGGTGAATACATCCGCCACGCATTTTCACCGTTTTTCCGTTGAGTTGGAAGCCGTTTTCCGCCGTATACGAAATCAGGCGCACTCCGAACGTATGATCCGCGGTATCGGTCACTTCCCCGCCGACCGAAATTTCCGTGTGCAGACGGTACAGATACGGGTCATCCAGATCCCACGGTTGCGGATTGTCCAATCTGAGCGTAAGTGTCAGGAGCGTTTTCTCTCCTTTTATCACATCTGCGGCTCCCGTCACCGTCGCCACGGTGTTTCCCTCATGATCCCGCACCGCTGCCGTCACCGCCGCTTCGGCATTGCGATCCGCCGACAGCTCGTATTTTACACGAACCGTATGTTCATCAGGCGTGGTGATAAAGGTGTCCCATGGCTCGACGCGCACTTCGCCGCCCTCCCAAAGGAACACATCACGGTACACGCCCGCACCGGAATACCAACGCGTGGACGGCTGTTTGTCGTCTGTATGCAAGCAGATTTTGTTTTCACCGGGAAGCAGTTGCTCGGTCAGATCAACCAAAAACGGAGCATATCCGTGCGGGTGAAGTGCCACTGCTCCTTCATTGACAAACACCTGCGTACACATATAGGCACCGTCGATATCCAGAATCCGATGCACCTTCCGCCCGTCCACGGACAGAATCTTCGTATAATCCGCCGGACCGCCGACAAAGAACCCGTTTGCCGCACCGCCGGGGGCTTTCGGGTCGCGCGGCTGCACCACCGCATGGT
>DLVP01000163.1:1446-2034 GCA_003445125.1 Oscillospiraceae bacterium
TACGGAAGATCGATTTTCTGTTCTCCGAACGCCGACGTTTTCAAATACCAATCTTTGGAAATACACTTTTTCTGCATACTTTTCCCTCCTTATCGTCTTAGAGTTATTGTAACAAATCCGCTTCACGGTGTCAATACAAAATTGTGCAAATTTTGGTGGAAAACCCCGTGCTTTTCCTATTGCAAAGAAAAGAAAAATAAGGTACAATTAAATTGTATATGCAAAGCCGAAAGCGAGGTTTTTTAATGTTTCCCGTTCTTGAAAAGCAATCCCTCAATCCGACGGTGACGAAAATGGTGATCGAAGCACCGCTCATCGCCAAAAAAGCACTGCCGGGACAATTTATTATTTTTCGTGCCAAATCGGACAGCGAGCGCGTGCCGCTGACCATTGCCGACTATGACCGCGAAGCGGGCACCGTGACGATCATCTATCAGATCGTCGGCGCGTCTACCATGGAGCTTGATTCTTTACAGGTCGGCGACTGTCTGCATGATTTTGTCGGTCCGCTCGGCACTCCCAGCGACATTGCGGGGCTGAAGAAAGTGGCGGTCATCGGCGGCGGAGTGGGATGCGCGATTGCGTACC
>DLVP01000163.1:2041-2290 GCA_003445125.1 Oscillospiraceae bacterium
CGATCGCCAAAGAGCTGCACGCCGCAGGCGCGGAGGTTCACAGTGTGGTCGGTTTCAGAAACCGCGATCTCGTGATTCTGGAATCCGAATTTCAAAGCGTCAGCGACCGGCTGCTTCTGATGACCGACGACGGAAGCTACGGTCAAAAGGGGCTTGTGACCAATGCGCTGGAAGCCCTCATCCGCGAAGGCAACCAATACGATGAGGTCATCGCCATCGGTCCGCTCATCATGATGAAATTCGTCTGTC
>DLVP01000163.1:2358-3189 GCA_003445125.1 Oscillospiraceae bacterium
GCTGCCGTCTGACCGTCGGCGGGGAAACAAAATTTGCCTGCGTGGACGGTCCGGATTTCGACGGACATCTCGTGGACTTTGACGAAGCCATGCACCGCGGCACCATGTACCGCGATTTTGAAAAAAAACAGCGGGATGCTGCCTGCTCCCTGCTTCATCGGGAGGTGCGCTGAAATGGAACGCAATATGAATCCGAAAAAATGCCCCATGCCGTCTCAGGACCCGCAGGTGCGCCGTCACAATTTTGATGAGGTTGCCTTGGGATATACCTATGAAATGGCGGTGGAAGAAGCACGGCGGTGTCTGCACTGCAAAAACCATCCCTGTGTATCCGCCTGCCCCGTACAGATTGACATTCCCGAATTCATCGCCAAAGTTGCCGAAGAGGACATGGAAGGCGCGTTTGCCGTGCTGTCCGCTTCCAGCAGTCTGCCTGCCGTATGCGGTCGTGTCTGTCCGCAGGAAAAGCAGTGCGAAAGCAAGTGTGTGCGCGGCATCAAGGGCGAAAGCGTCGGTATCGGACGTCTGGAGCGTTTTGTCGCCGATTGGCATCGGGAACACAGCAAAACCGCTCCCCAAAAGCCTGCGTTCAATGGGCACCGTGTCGCCGTAATCGGCGCCGGACCGAGCGGTCTGACCGCCGCCGGCGATCTGGCGAAAAAAGGCTACGGCGTGACCGTATTTGAAGCCCTGCATCTGGCGGGCGGCGTGCTGGTGTACGGTATTCCCGAATTCCGTCTCCCGAAAGCCATTGTACAGCAGGAAATCGACAACCTCAAAGCCCTCGGTGTGGACATTGAAACCAACATGGTCATCGGCAAGGTGCTGACC
>DLVP01000146.1:0-3364 GCA_003445125.1 Oscillospiraceae bacterium
TTTTTGGTTGTACGCAGTTCATTGCCTTCAATGGTATAGTTTTTTGTGTTGGCAATTTCCAAGAATCCAGGCTGCTCAAGAGCATACTTGGTGATGAGGTACATATCGTGGGCAGTCGTGTACTGATTTTCATCGTACAGTCCGTGCGCATTGACAAAGTTGGTATTCAGCGCGCCGATTTCTTTTGCTTTCTCGTTCATCATTTCCACGAAGGAAGGAATACTGCCGCCGCCGACGTAATCGGCAATAATGCTGGCGGCTTCGCAGGCGGAATTCAGCATCAGTGCATACAGAAGCTCACGCATGGTGAAGACTTCTCCGCGGGCAATTTCCGCATTGGAGACGCCGATGCCGTAAAACTCATTATAAATGTACCCGGGTGCTTTGATGTCCATGGCATCCAGATTCTGCGTTTTCTGCAAGGCGATAATGGCAGTCATGATTTTGGTAAGAGAAGCGGGAATCGCTCTTTCTTCGGCGTTTTTTTCGTAAACCACCGTGTCCGTGTCGGTGTTGACAAGGTAAATGAATTTTGCGGGGACATCGAAATCGGGCGATACCGCATAAGCCGGGACAATTGCGGAAGTCAACACGATCAGACAAAGAACAACGGCAAAGATTTTTTTCTTCATATATAGAAACCTCCATGGCAATGTTTTACAGACGGTGAAATTCTTTTTTACAGTATACCATATATTTTTGCATTTTCCAAGGGACTTTTGGTAGATATTTGTTAAGATTTGTTTAGCAAGGGCTTGACAAAACAGAAGGAACGATATATTATATGAACATATGAACATATATTCATATGTCGGGAGGCGTCACTGTGAAAGAAATCCTGTGTGAAGAAGCAGTTTTGCACGAAAAGAATATTCAACAGGCAAGGGGAGATATGCCGGATGAAGTCACTGTGGAGAGAAGCGTGCGCTTTTTTAAGGCGTTCGGGGATAAGACACGGCTGAAAATCCTGTGCCTTTTGAGAGACAGCGATCTGTGTGTGTGCGATATCGCGTATATTCTGCAAATGGATCAGACGGCGGTGTCCCATCAGCTGAAAATCCTGCGGGAATTGTATATTGTGCGCAGTCGGCGGGAAGGAAAATCCATTATTTATTCACTGGATGACGAACACGTGTTTACCGTGATCGATCAATCCATTGCCCATATGAAACATAACTGAGAGGAAAAATCAAAATGGCAAAACATGAACATGAAGGCTGTGCTTGCTGCCATAGCCACGAAGAGAAAAAAGCATCCTGCGGTTGCGGTCAAGAGCATGAACACGAACATGAAGAGGAACACGGAAAGTTGAGGTATGTGCTGTATTTTGCGGCAGTAGTCCTGTTTATCCTCGGATTTTTCTTTACGAATACTTATGTAAAAATCGGATTGTCGATAGCTGCCGTACTGATCGCAGGATATGACATTCTGTGGGAAGGCGTAGAGTCGCTGCTTAAATTGAAATTCAATGAAGAACTTCTGCTGAGCATTGCCGTGGTTGCGGCAATGCTTCTCGGAGAGACCACCGAAGCGGTAGCGGTATTGCTCCTCTTTAAGCTCGGAGAATTTCTGGAAGATTACGCCATCCGGCGTTCGCAGAAAGAAATTGATTCTTTGACGGATATTCAGGCAGAACACGCAAACCTGATAGAAGAAAATGGGGAAGTACGGCAGATTGAAGCCGAGGAAACCAAAGTCGGAAACCGTCTCTTGATTCGTGCCGGCGAACGCGTGCCGGTGGATTGTGTGATTGTAAAAGGAACGTCGTCGTTTGATACGGCATCGGTCACGGGCGAAAGCGTTCCGCAGAATTTTACGGTAGGTGAACGCATTCTTTCCGGTATGGTGAATATCAACGGCGTGGTAGAAGCGGAAGCAGTGGCTTCCTATAATGATTCCACGGCATCGAAGATCATCGAATTGGTGCGTATGGGAAATGAGCAAAAAGGTAAGACGCAGAAATTTGTTACCCGTTTTGCCGCAATCTATACCCCGGTGGTCGTTTGTCTGGCGGTAGTGCTGGCAATTTTTCCGCCCTTGCTCGGACTCGGCGACTTTACCACATGGATTATGCGTGCGCTGATCTTTTTGGTGGCGTCGTGCCCCTGTGCCATTGTCATTTCCGTGCCGCTGTCGTTCTTCTCTGCGCTGGGAAGCGCATCCAAACGCGGCGTACTGATTAAAGGAACAAAAGATATCGAAACGCTCTCACAGATTCGTGCGGTGGTGTTTGATAAAACCGGCACCCTCACCTACGGTACACCCGAGGTTGTTGCGGTTTTTGCAGCCAATGGCTATGACCGACGGGAAGTGTTAGAACTGGCAGCTGCCGTAGAAAAAAATTCGACGCATCCGATTGCAGCGGCAATTCTTTCCGCTGCCGGAGAAACGGAAAAGACGGCACAGGATGTTCACGAAATCGCCGGAAAAGGACTGGAAGCGACCGTGGACGGGAAAAAGGTGCTGTGCGGTACGGCACGGTTTCTTGAAGAAAACGGCGTTGCAGACGATATGACTGGAGACTATAATGTTTTTGTCGCGGCGGACGGAAATTTGGTCGGTATGCTGAGCGTGGAGGATACCGTGCGCGCCGACAGTAAACAGGCGATTGAGGCATTGAAAAACTGCGGCGTGCGCCATACGGCGATGCTGACCGGGGATCATGAAAGCAGTGCGAAGAAAATCGCAGATGCCTGCGGAATCGATGAGCATTACAGCCGTCTGCTCCCGGAGGATAAATGTGCGCGTCTGAAGGAACTTCAGACAAGATACGGCAAATGTGCGTTTGTGGGCGACGGCATTAATGACGCCCCCGTCCTGACGCAGAGTGATGTGGGAATCGCCCCGGCGCTGGCATCGGATATTGCGGCGGGTGCAGCGGATGTGGTGCTTTCGTCCAATAAACTGACCGACATCGCGGCGGCGGTTCGCATCTCCAAAAAGGCAATGGTAACCGTTCGGTTCAATGTAACCTTCGCACTGGTGGTCAAGGCAGCGGTGCTGATTACGGACATTTTCGGTGTGACCAATATGTGGATGGCGGTGCTGGCAGACGTCGGAGTAACGCTGATTGCCATTCTGATTGCCGCCGGAGTAATGTTCCGGAAAGAAAAAAGTTAAAAAAATCAAAAAAAGTGCTTGACTTTATAAAAAGTTGTAGTATAATAATAAATGCGCTTTGCGAACGATGCCCGATTGTGTAAAGGTAGCACGACAGACTCTGACTCTGTTTGTCTGGGTTCGAATCCTAGTCGGGCAACCAAAGTAAGCAAAGCGCATGAAGCACCTGAAGTTTGATACTTTTAGATGCGGTGTATCAATGAAAATTGATATACTTCGGGATGTGGCTCAGCTTGGTAGAGCG
>DLVP01000146.1:3478-4356 GCA_003445125.1 Oscillospiraceae bacterium
GCGGGTTCGATTCCCGTCATCTGCTCCAGTCAGCACATGCACGCCTGGCGCTTGCATGTGCTTTTTTACGGTATGAGGGAAATGTATGTTTAAAAAATATGTCGGCGATAAGCAGTTTTATAAACGGGTTCTGTCTCTGATGCTCCCGATCATGATTCAAAATGGAATTACGAATTTTGTCAGTATGTTGGACAATGTCATGGTCGGACGTGTCGGCACCGTGGAAATGACCGGTGTTGCCGTAGCCAATCAGTTGATGTTTGTGTTCAATTTGTGTATTTTCGGTGCGGTTTCCGGTGCGGGAATTTTCGGTGCCCAGTTTTACGGAGACAATGACCGCGAAGGCGTGCGGGATACTTTTCGGTTCAAGGTAGTTTTCTGCACGATGCTGACCGTTCTGTGTATCGGTGTGTTCGCCGCCTTCGGAGAGCCGCTGATCAATTTGTACCTGCAGGGAGAGGGGAGTGCCGCGGACGCGGCGGCGTCTCTTCAAAGCGGAAAAGAATATATCGGCGTCATGCTGATCGGGCTGTTGCCGTATACGTTGGTGCAGTGCTATTCCAGTACGCTGCGCGAAACGGGAGAAACATTGCTTCCGATGTATGCAGGCGTTGCGGCAGTCGGCGTGAATCTGTGTCTGAACTATGCGTTGATTTTCGGACATTTCGGTGCTCCCGCCATGGGTGTCACCGGTGCGGCAATTGCCACGGTTGTCTCAAGGTTCGCAGAGCTGTTGATTATCGCTTTGAGAACATGGCAGAAGCGCGACCGTTTTACTTTTATTACCGACGCTTTTCGCTCCCTGCGCGTTCCCGCTCGCTTGGTCAGACAGATTATGATTCAGGGCTTGCCGCTTATGATAAACGAAGCGCTTTGGG
>DLVP01000146.1:4382-5057 GCA_003445125.1 Oscillospiraceae bacterium
TTACTCCTATCTCGGCTTGGACGTAGTGCCATCCATCAATATCTTGCAGACATTCTCCAATGTGTTTTCCGTGGCGTTTATGGCTGTGGGCGCTTCGATTGGCATTATTCTCGGACAAATGCTCGGCTCGGGAAAAACCGACGGGGCGCAGGACGCTTCGCGCAAACTGATTGTCTTTTCCTTGTTTGTCAGCGCGGTGGTTTCGGTTGCCTTTTTTGCTGCGGCGCCGTTTATTCCGGAAATTTACAATACGACATCCGCAGTAAGAGAAACAGCAACACGTCTGATGCAGATCTGTGCGTTAACGATGCCGCTGGACGCCTTTGCCAATGCTTCGTATTTTACCCTGCGATCCGGAGGAAAGGTGCTGGTTACCTTTTTGTTTGACAGTTGCTTTGTGCTGTGTGTCAGTGTTCCGGCAGCGTTTTTGCTCAGCCACTTCACTTCTTTGGATATTCTTGCTGTGTACGGCATTTGTCAGTGCCTCAACTTCCTCAAGTGTGTGGTGGGGTATTGTCTGGTGAAGAAAGGAATCTGGATACAAAACATTGTAGGAGAGAAAGAGGGGTTGGTATGATCGAAATACAAAAAACAAGAATTACCGAAACAAAAGCGGGAAAAGTGGAAGGTTTCCACGCGCAAAACCCGGCATATACGGTGTTTAAGGGAATCCCG
>DLVP01000146.1:5093-5416 GCA_003445125.1 Oscillospiraceae bacterium
CCGCCGCAGGAATCGGAACCGTGGAAGGGCGTTCGTCCTTGCTTTCGGTATGCTCCCGCACCGATTCAACGGCAGTGGAAAAAGGGCGAGTTTTATCAGGTGGAGTTCTATCCTGTGGATAAGATCATCAGCGAGGATTGTCTATACCTGAATGTTTGGACACCGGCAGAAACGAGCGAGGAACGTCACCCCGTAATGGTGTGGTATCACGGCGGCGGATTCGGGAGCGGATCGGCGGATGAAATGCCGTTCGACGGAGAAGCTTTTGCGCGCCGCGGAATTGTGTTGGTAACGGTCGGTTACCGTGTGAATATTTTCAGCGC
>DLVP01000188.1:0-899 GCA_003445125.1 Oscillospiraceae bacterium
TCCGACCGTACCTTTGGAGGTGCTTTTGCGCAATGCAAAAGGGAAAAAGTGCCGCCGAACACCTCCTGCACAAAATTACAGACCGAGCAGGCAACTGACCGCATTTACGCCCATGCACACCAGAATACCGATCGCCGTGGGAAGTGCCGCAGCAAGCAGTGTCCACCGCAAACTTCCGGTTTCTTTTTTAATGGTAAGCACGGTGGTGGAACACGGCCAGTGAAAGAGCGTGAACAGCAGGACACAGATTGCTGTGGTTTTTGTCCATCCGTGCTGTAAAAGCAGTTCTTTCATTTGCAGAAGGTCGGGAGAGATTAGGCTGCCTTGTGCCATGTATGCCATGAAAATCAGCGGAATCACGGTTTCGTTGGCGGGAAAGCCCAGCAGGAAGGCGATCAGAATTACGCCGTCGAGACCCATCAGACGGGCAAAGGGATCAAGAAAATCCGCGCCGTGCTGCAAAAGACTCGTGCCGCCGACGGTGATATTTGCCATCAGCCCNNCAGCCAGATGACAGCTCCCGCGGGGGCGGCGACGGCGGCGGCGCGCCCGAGCACAAACAGTGTCCGATCCAGTACGGAGCGGATCAAAATTTTCCCGACCTGCGGCTTGCGGAAAGGCGGAAGCTCCAAGGTGAACGAACTGGGAACGCCTTTGAGCAGGGTGCGGGACAACAGCTTCGTCACCAAAAAGGTTGCGCCGATGCTCAGCAAAATCGTCAACGTCAGAAAAAGTGCCGACAGTACGGATCCGCCGAAGCTGTCGGAGGTGCCGACGAAAAAGACGGTGATGATGGCAATCAGCAGCGGAAATCGCCCGTTGCAGGGGACAAAGGAATTGGTCAGAATCGCCAGAAGCCGCTCGCGCGGGGAATCGA
This sequence comes from Oscillospiraceae bacterium, assembly GCA_003445125.1. Taxonomy (GTDB): domain Bacteria; phylum Bacillota; class Clostridia; order Oscillospirales; family Ruminococcaceae; genus UBA11540. Next base: position 878 of record DLVP01000188.1, read on the forward strand.
TGATGCGGCAGCCCGTCACGCC
>DLVP01000188.1:938-4498 GCA_003445125.1 Oscillospiraceae bacterium
CGAAGCCCATGCACATGGTCAGCGCCTGTTTTCCGCAGGCGTGACATTTTTTGAACGGGAGATCAAGATTGTAAGCGATGCGCGGCAGATACCCCACGTCCTCCAAAAAGGTGAACAGCGGGAAGAAAATCGCCATCGGCGGCAGCATCACCGAAATTACCCACGCCAATACCCGATAGACGCCCAGCACCAGAATCCCGTGCAGCCAATCGGGGGCGCCCCAAAGGGTGAATAATGCCGTCAGCCGATCCTGAAGAACGGCAAAAAGATGAGAAAGGCAGGCGGAAGGGACGTTGGCGCCCGAAACGGTCAGCCAGAAAATGAACGCCAGCAAAAGCAGCATCAGCGGGTACGCCGTGTGCTTTCCGGTCAGAATCCGATCCATGCGGCGGTCAAAACGGGTGTGCGCTTCTTTTGGGAAAATCACCGTGCCGCGGCAGATTTCTTCGGCTTTGTCGATTCGCGCCGCGATGACGGAATCCCTGAAGGCTTCCTCGGTGAGATCAGCCTCGCGGAGAACGGAGATTGCCTGTGCTTGTGCGGAAAGAAAGGCTTCGTCGTTTGCGCGGGTGCCGAGCAGCTTCTGTATGAACGCCGTGTCGTTTTCCAATACTTTCAGTGCCGCCCAGCGGGAGAAAACGCCGTATGCTTCCAGCACGGGCGCGATCAGCGCCAGCGCCGATTCGATCGGTTCGGAAAAAACCGTGCAGACCGGATGCGGCAAGGTTTCTTTGTCGGTCAGTCGATCCAATGCCTCGGTCAGTACCCCGAGGCTTCCGCTTTTCTGCGCCACCGTGCGGACGACCGGAACGCCGAGACGGGCTTCGATTTCTTTCAGGTCAAGGCAAATGTGCTTTCTTTCCGCTTCATCCATCAGATTGACGCAGACAATCACCTGTTTTGTGATTTCCGTGATCTGAAGCACCAGGTTCAGATTGCGTTCCAGACACGTCGCGTCGCACACAACGACGACCGCTTCCGGATGTGAAAAACAAAGAAAGTCGCGGGCGCATTCCTCTTCGGCGGAACGCGCGGTCAGAGAATAGGTTCCCGGAAGGTCGGTGAGCAGATAGGAATGCCGTCGGGTGGAAAAACGACCCTGCGCCTGCGAGACGGTTTTCCCGGGCCAGTTGCCCGTATGCTGATTCATGCCGGTTAAGGCGTTGAAAACGGTGCTTTTGCCAACATTGGGATTTCCCGCCAAAGCAACGGATCGTTCGTCGGAAGTCTGATATGTACAAGCCATGGGTGTACCCTCCTGTACCTGCTTGAATTCTCTTTATGCTATTCCTTCGGAGGGATTTATGTGAAAATGTGAATAAACCTTGAATTTTGCAGAAAGGTTTTGACAATAAAAAATGTTCGATGTATAATAAAGAATACGCGGTTTGGGAAAAACTGCGAAAATTTCATCGGTTAGTGGGTGGAAAAATGCTGAAAACCCTGGCAAAAAGCATTAGGGAATACAAGAAACCTGCAATCCTGACGCCGATTCTGGTGTCCTTTGAAGTGATTATGGAATGTATCATTCCGTTCGTGATTGCTAAACTGGTTTCCGAGATTCAAAGCGGTTGTGCAATGGGTGTCATCCTGCGCTACGGGGCGATTCTCGTGGCAATGGCGACGCTTTCGCTGGTATTCGGAATGATGGCGGGCACGACCTGTGCAAAGGCGTCCTGCGGATTCGGACACAATCTGCGCAAGGATCTGTTTTATAAGGTACAGACGTTTTCGTTTGAAAACATCGACCGCTTCTCGACGTCCTCACTGGTCACACGAATGACCACCGACGTCACCAACGTGCAGGAAGCGTTCATGATGATCATCCGTATCGCGGTGCGCAGTCCGTTTATGATGATTTTTGCGTTTGTCATGGCATTCATTATGGGCGGAAGTCTGGCATGGGTGTTTGTGGTGCTGATTCCGGTGATGGGAATTGTGCTGCTTTTGATTTCCAAAAAAGTCATGCCGTTTTTCAAACAAGTGTTTGCAAAGTACGACGCGCTGAACGATTCCATTCAGGAAAATGTGAAAAATATGCGTGTGGTCAAGTCGTTTGTGCGCGAGGATTACGAATGTAAGAAGTTCGACCGCGCGGCAACGGATGTCTGCCGTGACTTCACAAAGGCGGAACGTATTCTGGCACTTAGCTCGCCGCTTATGCAGCTCTGCCTGTATACAATCATGATTGTGGTGATTCTGTTCGGCTCGAAGATTACCATCACGACGGGCGGCGAAACGCTGAATATCGGACAGCTGTCTGCCATGCTGACCTATGGGTTCCAGATCCTGATGAGCATTATGATGATTGCCATGATCGTGGTGACGATTACCATGGCGGGAGAATCTGCCCGCCGTATCACCGAAGTGCTGAACGAAGAAGGCACGATTCACGACTGCGAACATCCGATTTTCGAGGTGAAGGACGGTTCGGTGGATTTTGACCACGTGTCGTTCAAATATTCAAAACAGGCGGAACGGATGGCACTGTCGGATATTGACCTGCATATTGCCTCAGGAGAAACCGTCGGTATTATCGGCGGCACCGGTTCTTCCAAAACGTCGTTGATCCAGCTCATTTCCCGTTTGTATGATGTGACCGAAGGAACGGTTCGCGTCGGCGGAGCGGATGTGCGTGAGTACGACGTGCAGACCCTGCGCAATCAGGTGGCAGTGGTGCTTCAGAAAAACATTCTGTTTTCCGGTACGATCAAAGAAAACCTCCGTTGGGGCAATAAGGACGCAACCGACGAGGAACTGGTGGAGGCGTGCAAACTGGCACAGGCGGATGAGTTTATCCGCAGTTTCCCCGACGGTTACGATACCTATATCGAACAGGGCGGAACCAATGTTTCCGGCGGACAGAAACAGCGTCTGTGCATCGCCAGAGCATTGCTGAAAAAGCCGAAGGTGTTGATTCTGGACGATTCGACCAGCGCGGTGGATACCCAGACCGATGCACAGATTCGCAAGGCGTTTGCAGAGTTCATTCCCGAAACGACAAAGATCATTATTGCCCAGCGAATCGCGTCGGTGCAGGATGCCGACCGTATCGTGGTTATGAATAACGGTACGATCGACGCGGTCGGAACCCACGAGGAGCTGTTAAAGACAAACGAGATATACCGCGAAGTGTATACCTCTCAGAGTAAGGCGGGTGAGGACGATGCAGAATAAACCGAAAGTGCAGAAGGGCGTACTCGGACGTCTGATAAAGACCTTGTTCCGTTTTTACCCCGTGATGCTGCCGCTGACTGTGATCTGTATTCTTCTCAGCGCGGTAGTGGGCGCTATTCCGTCCACCTTCATGCAGCGAGCGTTTGCTGTTATTGAGGAATATACCGGCACCGGCAACTGGAGCGAGGCATCGGTCAAGATTTTTCAGATCGTGACGGTGTTGGCGGCACTGTATGCGGCAGCGCTGATTGCCACGGCGCTTCAGACACAGCTGATGGCAATTATTACCCAGGGATTTCTGCGGAAAATGCGTGAAAAGATGTTTAACGGAATGCAGCGGCTGCCGATCAAATATTTCGACACGCATAACCACGGCGATATCA
>DLVP01000188.1:4543-5623 GCA_003445125.1 Oscillospiraceae bacterium
CCGAGGCCATCCCCGCCTTCATTCAGTCCGGTGCGATCGTGCTGGCTGTGTTTGCCATCATGCTCTATTTCAGCGTGTGGATGACGCTGGTGGTGCTTGCGGGCGTGGTGTGCATGGTGCTGGTGACCAAAAAGGTCGGCGGAAATTCCGCAAAGTATTTCATCCGTCAGCAGAAAGCCATCGGAAAAACCGAAGGCTTTGTGGAAGAAATGATGCACGGTCAGAAGGTCGTTCAGGTGTTCTGTCACGAGCGCGAGACGGAGGAAGGCTTTGACAAGATCAACGACGAACTCTGTGAAGTGTCTACGCGTGCCAATAAGTATGCCAATATTCTGATGCCGATCCTCGGAAACATCGGGAATATCCTCTATGTGCTGGTGGCGATTGTCGGCGGTGCTTTCCTGATTTCGGGCGCACCGAACCTGAGCCTGACCGGAAAATTCCCGCTGTTTTCCATCACATTTGTGGTGCCGTTTCTGAATATGACCAAGCAGTTTGCGGGAAATATCGGACAGGTCTCCAACCAGGTGAACGCCGTGGTGATGGGACTGGCGGGTGCCGGACGTGTGTTTGAACTGATCGACGAGAAACCGGAAACCGACGAAGGCTATGTCACACTGGTCAATGTGCGGGAAGAAAACGGACAGTTGGTCGAGTGCGCCGAGCGCACCGGAATGTGGGCATGGAAGCATCCGCATACCGCGGACAATACCGTGACCTATACCCGACTGACCGGCGATGTGCGGCTGACCGATGTGGATTTCGGATACGATCCCGAAAAAATCGTATTGCATAATATTTCTCTGTATGCACAGCCCGGACAGAAGGTGGCATTTGTCGGTGCGACGGGTGCGGGAAAAACCACGATCACCAACTTGATCAACCGTTTTTATGATATCGCCGACGGAAAAATCCGTTATGACGGTATCAATATCAACAAGATCAAGAAAGCGGATCTGAGAAAATCATTAGGTATCGTATTGCAGGATACCCATCTGTTTACCGGCACCGTGGCGGACAACATCCGCTATGGCCGGCTCGACGCGACCGACGAGGAGGTGGAGGCCGCCGCGCGCGCCG
>DLVP01000185.1 GCA_003445125.1 Oscillospiraceae bacterium
AGTCCGTGGTCTGGATCATCCATTTGAATCCCGAAATATCCACGATGATTTCATAATACACGCCTTTAAACGTCACCGCGGTCACCTTGCCGCGCAGCATTCCTTTTTCGGCTTCCACGATATCCACATCCTCCGGGCGCACCACGATATCGACCGATTCATTCGGCGCAAAGCCCGCATCCACACAGTCAAATTCCTGTCCGGAGAATTTTGCGCGGTAGTCCCGGAGCATCACGCCGTCCAGAATATTGGACTCTCCGATGAAATCTGCCACAAACGCATTTTGCGGCTCATTGTAAATATCCGTCGGCGTCCCGATCTGCTGAATTTCACCGTCCGCCATGACCACAATCGTGTCCGACATGGAGAGCGCCTCTTCCTGATCATGCGTGACGTAAATAAACGTGATTCCCGTTTGCTTCTGAATGTTTTTCAGCTCGTTCTGCATATCCTTGCGCAGTTTCAGATCCAACGCCGCCAAAGGCTCGTCCAGAAGCAGCACGCGCGGATTGTTGATCAACGCACGGGCAATTGCCACACGCTGCTGCTGTCCGCCAGAAAGGGTCGTCACCGAACGCTTTTCAAAGCCTTTCAGATTCACCATTGCGAGCATCGCCTGCACGCGCTCGACGATCTCTTTTTCCTTGACCTTCTTCACCCGCAGACCGAACGCCACATTTTCAAAAACATTCAAATGCGGAAAAAGCGCGTATTTCTGAAACACGGTATTCACCGGTCGCTTGTACGGTGGAATATCCTTGATATCCTTTCCGTCAAAAATCACGCTTCCCTCATCCGGCGACAAAAATCCGCCGATGATACGCAATGTGGTCGTTTTCCCGCACCCGGACGGACCGAGGAGGGTCACAAACTCCTTGTCGTGAATCGAAAGATCGATTCCCTTCAACACCTGCTCACCGTCAAATTCGACGGACACGCCTTTGAGCATGACAATTGCTTCACTTTCCAATTTTGCATCCCCCATAATTCAAAGCTACACAAAATTAAAAATTCTGCTCGGATTCCCGATAAAACAAATTGAACAGACACGTTGGTACGCCTTATTCTCTTAGACTAAATTTACCACTAAAACCCCTATTGGGATTTTAATGGTAAATCAACAGTTCATACTATACGTTTTTTTTCGTCAAATGTCAAGGATTTTTTGAATTTTTTTGCAAATTCCGCGATTATTCGTAAAAAACTCCAAAAAAGTCGTGTTTTCTTCCGTTATTCTCAATTTTCCTTTAAAATCCTTTGTTCAATACAGGGATATTTGCCGCTTTTCCAAAAGCCGCACCAACCAGATTCCGATCCCGAAGCAGATCACCGCTTCCGGAAGCGCCACGCCCAGAGCGTTGATCAGAAACGCCTCCCACTGAAATGAGCCGACCGTCACCCAGGAAAGCTCCGCACCGATGACTAATCCGTTCATCAGCACCGGAAACACCGCCGACAAAAGCGGAAGTCCGTGAAAACGGATTTTGCGGCACCAATAAGTCAGCACTGCCGCGGACAGTGTGGCAGCAGTACCCAAAAACACATCAATCACGCCGAGCGGATTGGCTCCCGTCAGAAACCCGATCAGATTGGAAAGCGCACAGCCCAGAGAAAGCGCGGCTATCGCGTGCGGTGAAAGCACGGGGAGCAATGTCATCGCTTCGGCGACGCGGAACTGCACCCCACCGAACGAAATGAACGACAGTGCCAACGTCAGCGCGGTGTAGGCGGCCGCCAACATAGCGGAGGTGACCAGGATTTTGATTTTTCTGTTTTTCATAGTATTTTCTTCCTTTGCATAGTATTTTTTTAAGTCAGGAATTTGCGACTGACTGTTTTCGACAGAAAACACTCTCAGTATACCACATTCGACATAAAATGCAACCTTTTCTGTACAGTTTCGGAAACTGTCTGTATAAACCAATGTTGAAAACTTGTGGAAAACCGTTGAAAACTTTGCACAAATCCTTATATTTTCGTCCTTTCACTGTTGAAAACTCGGTTGAAACTGTTTATTACTCCACGTATAACGCCCGGAATTCTTAAAAATTGCAAAAACCACTGGCTTTTTCTCCCGCTTTGTAGTATACTATAACTATTGATCTTTACCTATCGCTGCTATGCAGCAGAACGGAGTTTGCTATGAAAACCAAGCGCAAAGGACCCTTACCGATTGTGATCCTGATGAATTTGATTCTGGTTGCCTTGCTGGCGCTGATCATTGTTTTTATTGTCAGTTTCGTGAAGGAATTCAACGCCGACGATCCCGCCCGTCCTTCTTCCAACGTAGATTCTTCCTTCTCGTCATCGGCGGACGCATCTTCGGAAATCTCTGAAAGCAGCGAACCGGAAGAATCCTTGCAGCCCGACTCCTCCGTCGAAGATTCTTCGGTGCAGACCTCTTCCAAACCCGAATACACCTCCGCGGTGGTTCCCGAAAGCTCCCGCGTGCTCAACTCGTATTTTGACGATGCGGTCTTTGTGGGCGATTCACTGACTGAGGGAATCAAGCTCTACGACATTATGTCCAACGCCACCGTGCTTTCTTATACAGGACTCGGGTTGGACAACATCTATACCAAGGAAGTTATCACACAGGAGGACGGAACCTCCGTTTCAGTCATGGATGCCTTGGAAAACACCACCGCCGGAAAAATTTACATCATGATGGGCGCCAACTCCATCGGATATGACAAAAACACCTTCTCCAAAAAATACGGTGCAATCATCGACAGTGCTAAGCAGTTCCATCCCGATGCAATCATCTATATCGAATCCATTCTCCCTGTAACGAAGACAAACAAGTACAAGCTGGACAATCAGACCATTGATGAATATAACGAAGTGCTGATGAAGCTCGCAGAGGAAAAGGAAGTCTATTATCTGGACATCAACTCCTCCCTCAAAAACAGCGAAGGCGCATTGCCGACGGAGGCATCTCCCGCCGACGGAATGCATTTCGGCGCGGCGTATTATCAGAAATGGTTCGATTATTTAAAAACACATACCGTAAAGTGAGGATTTTTCATGAAAAAAGTTGTTTCCCTGATTTCCGCCCTGCTCCTGTCTCTGACCCTTGCCGCCTGCGGCAACAATGCTTCCAATCCGATGCAATCGGCGCTGGACACACGGCAAGCCGATCTGAAAGCAAAA